>WTAX01000324.1 GCA_013139395.1 Gammaproteobacteria bacterium
GTAATTATCAGGATTAACAACAATGGCAACGCTTGTGTGATTCTTGGCTGCGGCACGAACCATAGTTGGGCCGCCAATATCAATGTTTTCAATGGCGGTTTCTAAATCACAGTCAGGCCTGGCTACAGCGGCTTCAAAGGGATAAAGGTTAACCACCACCATATCAATTGCATCAATGCCGTGTGCGCTCATGATATCATCATCTATGCCGCGTCTGCCCAGGATGCCGCCATGAATTTTAGGGTGCAATGTTTTTACTCGACCAGCCATCATTTCTGGAAAACCGGTGTAATCAGAAACTTCGGTTACCGGGATATTATTATCTTGCAGCAATTTGGCAGTGCCACCGGTGGATAAGATTTTAACCTGCATTTCAGATAAGGTTCTGGCGAATTCGACAACATTGTCTTTATCTGAAACACTGATCAGTGCTGTTTTAATTGTGGCCATTCAAGGGACTCCAATAATTAGTTATGGTGATTTTTTGTGCAAAGAATTCAAGCTGAGATATGATAATTGTAAATGAAAAGTGAAACAACAAAAAAACAGATTGATTATAGATAGTACTGGAATAAATTGGGTCTGATTTGGAATTATTCACTAATACTGTATTGTTTGAGTTTTTTACGCAATGTGCCGCGGTTAATGCCAAGAATTTGAGCTGCTTTACTTTGATTGCCTTTCGTATGTTCAAGAATGGTTTCAAGTAATGGTGTTTCAACTTCTGCAAGCACCAGCTGGTATAAGTCATTTATGGTATGACCTTCAAGATCATTGATATAGCTGGTTAATACGGAGCGAACACAATCACGTAGAATGGCACTGCTGGTTAAATCTTCTTTATCGGAATTTTTTGCATGGTATGCTGTTGATTCAAACTGTTCAGGAGTCTTTAAATTTTTAATTTCGCTTATTATATCTTGCACTGCGGGCATGAATTTTAACCTAAAATAAATTATCGGTGAAGAAATATGACTTTAAAATGATTTTATTCATTATAGACTTAAAAAAAACTTTTTTTTGTAAGGTTTTTCTTTCAAATTAAAGTAAGCTGACTTTCTTTGACTATTGTCATGTAAATGTTATGTAACAATAGTATGTTGATATTAGTTACAGGTATTAAAAAAATCAAGTGTCATGGCAAATTGCTGCTGAGCATCAGAGATTTGATTAATATTTTTCCAGAATTGCTCACCACCAGATAGAGGTTTGACTATTGCTGCAAGGTGTTTTCTTGCCATCCTTGTACCATGTGACTCACCATAAAATAAGTATAAATCATTCAGTAAGCTAAGAACTATCTCACTTTTTTTCTGTAATGATGGTTCGGGTAAATGTTGTCCTGTTGCTAAAAAATGGTTGATGTCAGCAAAAATCCAGGGCGCTTTAACAGCTGCTCTGCCAATCATGATTGCATCAACGCCAGTGTATTGTATTACATGTAAGGCCTTCTCCGCACTATTTATATCACCATTTGCTATGATAGGGATATTAACTTGTTGTTTTACCGCTTTAATTGTTTCATATTCTGCGTCGCCGCTATAGGCGCAAGCACGTGTTCGGCCATGAATGGTGAGTGCCTGAATACCACTTTGCTCAGCAATTTGAGCAATTTTTACGGCATTTTTATTGTCTGTATCCCAGCCGGTGCGAATTTTTAAGGTGACGGGAACAGAAACAGCCTGAACCACGGCAGATAAAATCTCACTGACCAATAACTCATTCTTTAATAAGGCTGAGCCTGCTGAGATATTACAAACTTTCTTTGCTGGACAGCCCATATTTATATCAATAATATCAGCACCATGCTGCACATTAAATTGTGCTGCCCGAGCCATTTGCTTTGCTTCAGTACCAAGAATCTGTACAGATACAGGCTGCTCTTCACCTTCATGATTAAGACGGGTACGGGTTTTTAGTGAATTTAATAGTTCGGGTTTGGATGTGACCATTTCAGAAATAGCCATTGCTGCACCTAATTGACGACAGAGCTGTCTAAATGGACGATCAGTGATGCCTGCCATTGGAGCTAAAAAAACAGGGCGTGTTTCTAAAGGGTGAGCAAGGCTTGAAATATCCGGTGCTTGAAATTGCCAGGGACCAATATTCATAAATAGTTACAAAATGCTTATAAATAATTAAACTGGAAGCTCAATAATGAATCAGGATCGGGATCGACTATTTTAAGGCTTATTTCCTGACTTTGATTGCTTTTTAGTCCTGAAGTGTAATTCCCACTTTTCATATATTCATCAGGTAAAAATTGTCTACGTGCAATGATTTCACCGACAGGGTTTGAAAAAGTAATTTCTAAAATCGGATAACTTTGCGTATAAGCGGCTTTATTTTTAAATGTGAGTTGGATTTCCAGTGCATTTTTGACCGTTGGATGTGTGCGCACATCATGAGTGACAGTGATGACTTTTTTAGGGCTTTTCATCAGGGGCAAAGAACAACCTGTCAAAGAACATATGGATTCCAGAATCGGTCTTATTTGTGGATCCTGAGATAATTTAATACTATTAAAATGTAAGTATTGAGAAGCAAGCACCAGCAATACGATAATAGTTGCTGTTAACCAGCCGATAATGACCATAGAGCTGCTGCTGGAAGAATCATCCTGAGTAAGAAAAGAAGGTACTACCTCCTCTTGTATTGCAGATGATCTTTCTGATTTATTACTGACATCCTGTTCAGACTCTTGTGAATCGCCTTTATCTTCAACGTTGGCTGTTGATGTATAAAAATCATCAGGAGGAGTGTTGCTAAGCTCAGAGGAATGGTTCTTTGCAGAAGGCTCCGTTAGAGAAGAGCTATCTGTCAGTGACTGACTTGCTGCTGCCGATGTCGGTGTATTATTAAGAAAATCATTTTCAAGTTGTTCTAATTCAGCTAATAGATCATCGCCATTATCTAGTTGATCAAATTCATCATCCAGACTGGAAAGCTGATCATCTAAGAGCTTGCTTTCATCTGAAAGCGTAATGTTTAGATCGTCTAATTCATTAAGTAAATCATGATCAGAAGCATTTTTATCAGAAGCATCTTTGTCTGGTTCATCTATGAGACTGTTAAGGATATCAATATCATTCGGATCAACTTTATTTACATTAAACTCTGTGAGTAAAGGTGAATTAATTTGAGTTGATTCATCTTCACTAAAATCGATTATTTCAAGTTCATCTTTAACCGCGGGTGTCGCTTCACTTTCCAGAGCGTTTTCAGCGAGAGTTATTTCGTCACTTTTCAGAACATCTTCAACGGGAGTTATCTCTTCACTTTTCAGAGTGTCTTCAACAGGAGTTATCTTTTCACTTTCCAGAGTGTCTTCAACAGGAGTTATCTCTTTACTTTCCAGAGCGTCTTCAACAGGGGTTAACTCTTCACTTTCCAGAGCATCTTCAGCAGGTGGTATTTCTTCAGTTTTCAGAACTTCTTCTGTACGAGGGAGTTCATTAATTTCTAATGAGTCTTCAATTCGTAATAGTTCATCAGCAAGTTGAGAGTCTTCTATTTGCAATAGCTCATCATCAAGTAGTAAATCTTCGCTGTGTGTTATTTCCTCAGGTGTTTCTTCAGAAGTTGTTTTATGAAATGTGGTTGATTTACGTGCATTTTTTAACTCTTCTGTGGCAGCAGACAGGGAAGCAACAATACGTTCCATTTTTTCTTTAATATCGATACCAGGAATAGAAATATCTAAATCGTTAGATTCATTGCTGGCAGAAGTATTGCTTATTTCTGGAGTCTCAGATGTTGTTTCAGAGGGCTTATTAGTTGGCTCAGATGTTTCATCACTGTAGAGGTTGTCCAGAGCATTAAATACATGATCACACTGACCACAGCGTACTTTACCATGGGCAATATCAAGGTATT
>WTAX01000485.1 GCA_013139395.1 Gammaproteobacteria bacterium
TTTTTCTGCATTAAATGAGGCGCCGTTCTGACTTAGAAAATTGAACCAATTATTTGACATGAGCTTTATCTACTATTATTAAGTTATATGCTATAACTATATAATGTCGGTTAATGAAAGAATCAAGTTGAATAGGTATCTGAATGGATTTTTATTGTTCAAAAATCATTTTTACTATTTTAGTTATTTGTAAAGTGGATAATCAGCGGCAGCATATGGCAATGTTTGGAGCTTATCATGCAAAATTTTAATCAACGTATAAATAAACGACCCAAAAACCTTAATTTACTTTCAGTTAAATTTCCTATGTCAGCTATTATGTCTGTAGGTCATAGAGCGGCAGGTATTCTTCTTTTTCTATCAATACCTTATTTTTTATATCTTCTTCAGCTTTCTTTAAATAGTGAAGCTGATTTTGTCTGGGTAAAAGAACAACTAAAAAGCCCCATAGTCAAAGTTTATTCCCTGCTGATGATTTGGTCTTTAGCACATCATTTTTTAGCGGGAATTCGCTATTTATTGCTTGATTTTGATGTCGGTATCGAAAAGCACCTTGCTCAAAAATCAGCGCTTATCGTTATGGCGGCAGGTTTTATAATAGTTATTGTCTTTTCATTTAAAATCATTTAACTTCATTTAATATAACACCATTCAGCAGAGTATTTTATGAGTTTTCAGGCAAAAGGACTACAGGCATGGCTGTGGCAAAGAATTACCGGTGCTTTCATGGCATTTTATATCCTTTATGTGTCGCAGGTTTTTATTACTACTGAACAAATGACTTATCAAATATGGTATACATGGTTAGCTCACCCAGTAATGAATACCGCTACGGGACTATTTTTTCTTCAGCTTGCTATTCATGCCTGGGTGGGAATGCGAGATATTGTTCTGGATTATATGCTTGATGACACCTTACGTCTGCTGACACTGACGACCATTAGTTTTTTTCTTATCACGTGCAGTTTAGCCCTGTTACGTGTTTTATTTTCCCTTTCAATGCCAGGCTGAGTCAATTATATGAATATCGCAAAAAGAAAATTTGATACGCTGGTGATTGGTGCTGGTGGTGCTGGTTTGCGCGCTGCTCTGCAATTATCGGCTGCTGACGTTAAAGTGGCTGTGGTTTCAAAAGTATTTCCCACTCGCTCTCATACGGTGGCTGCCCAGGGCGGTATGAATGCTGCGTTAGGTAATGTTACTGCGGATAACTGGCATTGGCATATGTATGACACGGTAAAGGGAAGTGACTATTTAGGTGATCAGGATGCGATTGAATATATGTGCCGCGCTGCACCTGAAACGGTCATTGAACTGGAACATTACGGGGTCCCTTTTTCACGTTTGGAAAATGGCCGTATTTATCAGCGTCCCTTTGGTGGTCAGAGTCAGGACTTTGGTGGTGATCAAGCAGCCAGAACCTGTGCCGCAGCTGATCGAACCGGCCATGCCATGCTGCATTCTCTTTATCAGCAGAATATTAAGGCAAAAACCCATTTTTTTGATGAGTTTTTTGCTATTGATCTATTAAAAAATGAACGTGGTGATATTCTTGGTGCGCTGGCTATTGATATAGAAAGCAATGAAAAAATTCTCATTGAAGCAAAAACCACATTAATTGCCACCGGAGGAGCGGGACGGTTGTTTCGTTCCAATACCAATGCCAGCATTAATACCGGTGACGGCATGGCTATGGCGTTAAGAGCGGGTATCCCTTTGCAGGATATGGAGTTTTTTCAATTCCACCCAACGGGTATTGCCGGTAAAGGAATGTTGATCACCGAAGGTGTTCGTGGTGAAGGCGGCTATCTGGTCAATTGTGATGGTGAACGGTTTATGGAACGCTATGCACCCCATGCCAAAGATCTTGCCTCACGAGATGTTGTAAGTCGTGCAATTGCTATTGAGATCAGAGAAGGGCGCGGCTGTGGTGCAAATAAGGATCATGTCTTGCTCAAACTGGATCATCTGGGCAGTGATGTTATCAAAAAACGCCTGCCGGGTATTCGGGATACCAGTATGACTTTTTTAGGCATTGATCCCATTGAAGAGGCGATTCCTATATTCCCAACCGCTCACTATACGATGGGAGGGATCCCAAGTAATCGTTTTGGACAAGTGGTTGTACCCGTTGGAACGGATGCAGAAGAAGTTATTCCCGGTTTATATGCAGCGGGTGAGGGCGCCTGTGCATCAGTGCATGGTGCGAATCGACTTGGGGGTAGTTCATTATTGGATATTGTGGTCTTTGGTCGTGCTGCCGGTAATCATATTATTGACTATCTTAAAGCGAATCCTCACCACAAAGATCTGCCGGAAGACTGTACGGTTTCTATTTTGAAACGAATGGAACGTTGGGAAAAAAATTCAGCAGCTACGACTCAATTGTATACAGTGCCGCAGTTAAAGGCCGAACTCCAGTTGGTGATGGAAGAAAACTGTGGTGTTTTCAGAACACAGGACGTACTTGAAAAAGGTGTTAATGCCGTTAAAGCGATAAAAGAAAAGCTGACTAATGCCTATATTTCTGATTATTCAAGCGTTTTCAATACTGCTCGCATTGAAGCACTGGAGCTGGAAAATCTGGTTGAAATTGGTTTAGCTACGGTTATCAGTGCATTGGCTCGTAAAGAAAGCCGGGGGGCGCATTCCCGTATGGATTTTGAGAAGCGAGATGATGTCAACTGGATGAAACACAGCCTTTATTTTATGAAAGATAACCGATTAACCTATAAACCAGTGCGCACCAAAGCCATGACGGTGGCGACCTTTCCACCTAAAGAACGTGTCTATTAAATGCTCATAGCCAATATAGGATTTATGTAATGCGCTTTACAATTTATCGATTTAATCCTGAAACAGATACAGCTCCTTATATGAAGGATTATGAATTAGCGGATCTTGAACCCGGCACTATGCTGCGTGATGCGTTGCTGAGAATAAAAAATGAGCAGGATGAAAGTTTATCTTTTCGTCATTCCTGTGGTGAAGGTGTGTGTGGCTCTGATGGGATGAATATCAATGGCAGTAATGCTCTGGCGTGTGTGACATCGGTTGATAGCTTGACAGAACCGGTTGTTATTCGCCCCTTACCCGGTATGCCTGTGATTCGGGACTTAGTCATTGATATGACACAATTTTACACACAATATCGTGCTGTTAAACCCTGGTTAATTGTTAATGATCCAGTACCTGAAGTTGAATTTAAGCAAAGCCCTGAACAGCGGGATAAACTGGATGGTTTGTATGAATGTA
>WTAX01000279.1 GCA_013139395.1 Gammaproteobacteria bacterium
ATATTGGTTATGCACTGAGAGTTGCTCTTGATGGAGTGCTGGTATCCGATTATATCGAAGATGATCGGGAGTATAATATTCGTTTACGATTATCACGCTCAGCCATATTATCCAATGATGACTTAAAACATATTTTAATCAAACATCATAACGGTCAGGCCATCTATCTCAACGAAGTCGCCCGTCTGGAATTTTCTGCCTCACCCTCTGTGATTGAAAGAGACAATCAGCAACGCATTGTTGAGGTCACAGCCAGCCTGATTAATGATGATGATCTAACGCAGGTGATGAATAAAATAGATGAACAACTGCAGGACTTTTCACTGCCTGAAGGTTATTTTCTCTATGACGGCAGTGGTAATACAGCCATTAAAGAAGGCAGGGATATGAGTATAATATTATTTGCTTTGGCTATCTTTCTGGTCTTTGTTGTCATGGCAGTACAATATGAATCATTAAAAAATCCACTGATTATTCTATTGGGTATTCCTTTTATGCTCATTGGTGTGGCTGGCGGGCTTTATTTTCGAGAGCTGCCAGTCTCTATGCCTGTCTGGCTGGGTTTAATTATGCTCTCCGGTATTGTGGTGAATAATGCCATTGTATTGGTGGAACAAATTGAAATTGAACGCAAAGCCGGTTTATTACTCAATAAAGCCATTTCTCATGCCGCCCGTTTAAGATTACGCCCTATTCTTATGACTACCATTACGACTGTCGTCGGTATGCTGCCCTTATCAATTGGTTTGGGTGACGGCGCAGAAATGCTGCAGCCGCTGGCGGTAGTAATTGTCTGGGGATTAAGCTTTTCAATGCTGGTCAGTCTGATACTCATTCCAGTACTTTATCGACTTTTACATTCAGACTAATTTTTTTTTATAGCCTATACTTTGCTTATCACTTACAAAAAAGTACAGGCTGTTTATGAAAAATATAATCATTGCATCATGCTTTATTGTCTTTTGTTTACTTTCTCAAATAGTAGTTTCAGAATCGCTGAGAATATCTCCTGAACAATTAAAACAACAGCTTGCAGATAAAAATTTAGTTATCTTAGATGCCCGAAGCTCAAAAGATTATCTGGCAGGACATATTGAGGGAGCCTTGAGTTTCCCTGTTAATCTCACCTATAAAAATAAAAAAATCAATGGCAAGATCAGCCAGCCTGCAGCTATGCAAAAACATTTTAGAAGCAACGGTATAAGCAAGGATTCACAGGTGGTGGTTTATGATAATGGTGATATTGTCGATGCTGCAAGATTATTCTGGGTATTGGAAGTTTATGATCTGAAACATGTTAAAATTCTGGATCACGGCTATGATGACTGGCTTAATAAAGACTATCCCATTAGTTTTAAACAAACTAAAACAATACCCAGTCAGTATATTGCATCATTAAATCATATGCGCCTGGCCAGTAAATTTACCACTCAACTGGCTACACGCAATGCCAATCAAATCATTATTGATGCTCGTAATCTTTCTGCTTATATTGGTGAAACATCCTCTGCTAAACGCTTTGGACATATTCCCAGCGCGATACATATTGCAGCCTCTGACAATCTGGCTATAACAGAAGGAGTCACCAGCTTAAAGCCACTCGATGAATTGAAGCAACTATATCAGAGTATTTCGAAGGACAAAAAGGTGGTCATATATTGTGCTATTGGTCGGGTTTCCTCCACCAACTATCTGGCACTCAGAGAGCTAGGTTATGATGTATCAAACTATGATGCATCATGGAATGAATGGGGCAATGATGAAAAGCTCCCCATTGAAAAATAATTGTAACTATTCAGCATATTGTTAACAAAAAGTCTATGGTTGCTTATTTTTCTGACTTTGATTGTTTGAGCGTAGCGAGTTTTCAAAGTCAGAAAAATAAGTGACCATGGGCTTAACGAGCGTTATTTAGGAATACACGCTGATATAGTTACAAATAATTAACCTTTTTGGAACCATGGCATATCAAATCAGTCAGGACAAACTTAATATGTGGCAAAAGCTCAGCATTAGCACCCAGTTAATTGCCTTAATGGCCGTATTATTGATCATTGTCGAACTCAGTACTCTGGCAATTGTTAGCTGGTTTGATCATCAGGAACGCCGCACCATTGCTGTAGAACAAGCTCAAACACTGGGACGTTCATTAAATAATGATCTACTCAAAGCACTTTTATCACCGGATGCCGATGTCTTCTCAGATATTTCTTTTCGTATCAGTGGTTTTAAATCAGTGGATGCTCTCGTATTATTTGATGAAAATAATGAAGCCGTTTTAAGCTATGGAGACTTAGACTATACCAATGAACTACAAGGTAAAAAACTACTCTTAGGACAATCCTGGTTTTCGAAAATGGATCGGTTGTTTTTACAAGTTCCTGTGCAGGCCGATAATTTTGCTTTTGGTCAGGCACTGATTATTATTAATCCTGAACAGTTTCAGACAAAACTATACGAACACTATTATACTTTGTTGATGATTTTTCCCATTTTGTTTATTATTGGTCTGGCCGTTGCCTGGAAAATAAGCTCTCTGTTTACCCGCCCTTTTCTTACTCTGGCCGCAACAATAAAAAACAATGACGTACAAAAAAACCAATATCAGGTAATTTCAACCGTTGAGCAAAATGAAGTCAAACTTCTTTTTGACGGCTACAATGAAATGGTCACAAAAATCCAAAAGGAAACGAATCTATTACATTATCATAGTCGACATGACAGCATGACCGGTTTGTATAATCGTTATGCTATTGAACAGGAAATATTAACCGCTCTTAAAGAAAAAAATAGTCCGGATGCATACCATGCATTATTAAGTATTGACCTCGACCAGTTTAAATTAATTAATGACTCAGTGGGACACACTGCGGGGGATGAATTATTAAAAATGATTGCCCATCATTTAAGTTGTGATATGACGGCCAATATGACCTTAGCACGAATCGGTGGTGATGATTTTTTTCTATTACTGAAAAATATTTCAAAAGATAAAGCCATTAATTTTGCACAACAACAATTACAACGCCTTCAGGATTTTCGTTTTTTCTGGGATGGGAATGCCATCACCGTATCCGCATCCATTGGCCTGGTTTTTTTCAAATCCTATGAGTACACTTTAGAAGAATTAATAAAGACCGTTGATATTGCATTTTATACCGCTAAGGCTGCAGGACTCAATAAACTACATATATTTAATTCACAAGATAAAGAATATAAACAGACCAGTGATGATATTGCTATTGCCGGTTATATAAAAGAAGCATTGCAGGATGGTCCATCACGTTTTGAGTTATTTGCTCAGGCAATCGTACCTTTACAATATGAGGATGATAAAATTTCTTATGAAGTATTAATTCGCATGTGGGATAGTCATGAGAAATTTATGCCGCCAGATTGTTTTTTATTCACTGCTGAACGTTATCATATGATGGTGGACATTGATATTTATGTTTTAGAGACCTATCTAAAAACAGTTTGCCAACATCCCGAACATATTAAAAAAATACATTCAGTTCATCTCAATCTGGCGGGCGGTACGTTAAACAATCCTGATTTTCAGGAGAAAGTAAACGAAGCAATGACTAAATTTGACTTCCCCTGGGAACGTCTGGAGTTAGAAATCACGGAAACATCGGCGGTGGGTAATCTGGCACAGGCATCAGAGTTTATTAATTTTTGTCGCAGCAAGGGAATTGGCTTTGCTTTGGATGACTTTGGTACTGGTATGTCATCATTTGAATATCTAAAAAATCTACCTTTTAATGTGGTTAAAATTGACGGCAGTTTTGTTCGGGATATGTTAACAGATCCCATTGATCATGCCATGATTCGATATACTCATGATATCAGTCAACTGCGCAATCAGGAAACGGTTGCTGAATACGTCGAAACGGAAGAAGAGCTTAAAGAACTCAGAAAAATCGGCATCAACTATGGACAGGGTTATCACCTTGGAAAACCCTGCCCTCTTAATGATTGGCTTTAGGAATAGAGTATAGGCCAGATTTTTTTTATTCCTGAACTTTTTTATTCCTGAACTTTAATCGCTACATTTTTTATTTGATTAAAACTAATGGCAAATGAAATTGACTGGGCCAGCTCTGAAAATAACTGATATTCACTTTCATCAAAGCAGTCAGTTCGTGCACTAAAGAAGATCGCATGACCAAATTTTTTCAATGTTCCCTCTTCTATTAATGGTAAAAACACAATCGTTCTTACTTGATGTTCTTCAAACACATCAACATAACCCGCTAATTCATTTATTTTAGATAAATTGGTTATAATCACTGGTTGTTCATGAGAATAATTATTAGCGTTTTTCACCAGTTTAAATATCGTATCACAAATTTTTATTTTATCCGTTTCAAATTTATCACAGGCATCAGAAAAAAAGATATATTCTTCTTTTAAATTGAGTGAAATGACTGAAAAAGTACATGATGGTAGTATCATAAATCGGTTAACACAAAATTTTAATATATCATCAAGAGGTGTATTGCATAAAATTTTCTTATTAATAGCTTTGATAATATTAAAAAAGATAATATCTCTTTGTTCTTTTTTATGAGATATATTCAGCGCTTTAGATTCACTTTTTATTTGCTCTTCAAGTTTTAAATTTTTATTTTTGATCATTTGATTTCTAGAAAACAAAAAGAAAAGAAGAAAAATAAAGCTAAATGTAGTTATCAATGAAAGTAAGATTTTAGTAATAAAGTTAATTCTAAATTGTTTGTATAGTGGGTCATTATTGACCGAAAAAAGATAGGCTACATTTCTATTCGCCGTATTTTTAATGGGTAAAAACAATGCCGTATAGATCGTTTTATTTTTAACAATAGACGTAGCAAATTTATTTGAATTTTCAATTTTTTCTAAATTACTTTCATTTCTTTTAATAATTTCAAGTAATGGTGCTAATTGATTAGTACAAAAATCATCATTAATCACTTTGTCATGAAGATACCATGGACTCAAAATACTCTGTTCATAATTCACCTTCTCATCTTCAAACATATGATCCGAAACAATTATTTTTTTTATTATAAAACAATATTCTGATTGTGACATCGCCTTCATATAACCAATAATTGCATTCATTGATACACTAATTTCTACGCTTCCAAAATGCTCATCATTAAAAATGATCGGGAAGACAAATCGATAAGAATTAAAGATCCTCCCCTCTTCAAAGCCTTTAACTTGAATCAATTTTAAATTAGCTTCTTTAATTGTCGGACGAATATCAAACAACTGATCACCATATTTATCCGGGCGATGCATTCTTAAAAAACTTCTGCCATCAGGCAAATGAAAGTGAATTTGCCTCACATAAATGTTTTCTTTGAGATCTTTATAAAGTGATAAAATATATTGATACAATTCATTTCTGATATATTTTTTTTGTGTTTCAGAAGAATGAGGTAAATATTTAATAATTCGGTAAAGTTCGTCTGTTTGAATATTGTTTCTAAAGATGAGTTGTGCATAGGTATCGTAGGTGTTGCTGGCAATAGCATATTGATTTTCCATACTGATCAGTTTGTTTTCCAAATATTCATTGGAGCGATCAGTATATTTTTTTTCAAACAAATTATATGCTATGGCATTCAAAATAATAAATAAAAGAAATAAATAACGTTTCATCATTTATCTCTTAAAAAACTGGTAAGCATTACGACCCATTCTTTTCGCCTTATACATGGCCTTATCTGCATTATTCAATAAAATATCTGTTTCTATACCATCATCAGGATAAACACTGATGCCAATACTCGAAGTCACTTCGATCTCTTCTGAGTTAAGGCTAATGGGTTCATTTATTGTTTTTATGAGTTTTCCCAGAACTTCACTAATATCATCGCGTTGTTTTATCGAATTAATAATAATAACAAATTCATCACCGCCTAATCGAGCAACCGTATCAACTTGTCTTAATATTTTTTGAAAACGGCAAGCAATGATTTTTAACACGTTATCACCAGCCTGATGCCCAAAATTATCATTGATTGGTTTAAAATTATCTAAATCAATGAACAGGATTGCCACTTTATTATTGTGACGTTTCGCTTGTTTAATAGATTGTTGTAATCTATCGGTTAGCAACTCTCTACCAGGTAAGCCCGTCAAATTATCATGACTGGCTTTATAATCAGAAATTTTCTTTTCTTCACTTAATTGTTCATGACTCTTTAAATGCGAAGTAATATCATGAGCGGATTCAATAATGGCATAGATCTCACCTTTATCATTCATCAATGGTCTGGCTGAAAGCTCAACATATTGAGCCTCACCATTTGGCAAGGGATGATTATGCGTCACCTGAACAGCTCGTTTTTGTTCCATTACCATTTTCAGCGGGCAAGGATCTTTTTCCCCCTCACAAGGGGTATTTCGATGATGTGATACTTCATAGCATTTTGGATTATTGTTATCCTCTATAAAATCAGCATTCATTGAACGTTTTGCTGCATCATTCATTAATGAAATTGTGTAGTCACAATTAATCACCATCATCGGATCACTTGCCCCATTAACAACATCCTGTAAAAATTGCTGCTGATGATGCAACGTTTTTTTACTTTCTTCAAGCTGATGAATCACATCCAGTAATTCATCATTATATTTATTATCAATATATAAACCACATTCCAGGTTTTTCATATCGTCAATGAGCTTTGCTATGTATTTCTTTTTTATGATAGAACCGTGCTGGGGAGTAATCAGATTAATATCTAATTGCTCAATTTTTCGCAGACTATAATTAAAAATATCCTTACCGGGCATATATGAAGCATGAAAAACCTTTGCCTGCTCAAAATAATCCTCTGTGGCATAAAACTGCCATGACTCTTCCATCCCACCAAAAATATCACTGGAAAAAAGTACTTTACTCTCTGGTTCGTAGCTGACAAAAGCACCTGGAGAATGACAATATGGGGTGGTAACAAAATCCAGACATAAACCATTGCCCGTCTTTAGTGTAAAGTCATTATGGTCAATTTCATAAAAATTTGAATTAATCAGATAATGTTTAACCAGAACGGTTATGCGGCTATGCGTGATAATTTGTAAATCATCGCGGTCAATGAGTTTTTCAATAGCGGGTACTGAAGCGGCCAAATCGGGATCTTGATGATGCAGAATAATATATTTTATGTCTTTTAAATCAACAATAGTACGTGCTTTAGCAATCAGTGATTCAAATTCCAACATAGAACCGGGATCAATCAAGATAGATTCATCACCATTTTTTATCAAATAAGCATGACATTGAAAGGGATCATTTTCAATGTATGAGCCTATCCAAAATATATTGCTGGCAATTTCTATTGCTTTTGTAAAGTCCAAAGGAATTCCTGATGATATTTCAGATTAAGTTCACTATTGCTTAAGCTATCACTTTAGAATAATTATAAACATATTCTACCTAAAACCAGATAAAATTTCCTTAACTATTCCTGCAGATATTACTGCAACTCATCAAAACGAAGATGAATCAAGAAATAGCGGTTCCCCTTCAATTGTGAATTCATTTAATATTGATACCATCCAGTCAAACAATGGTAATAAATTCTGATAATATTGATAACAAAATGACACAAATTCATGCGCATAAATTTCTTTGGGAAGTGGTAATTGATACCAGCACTTTAAGCCTTTGTAACGGATCAAATCCTGATTAACAAGATCATCTGAATAGCCCTTCGGCATTCGTTTTAGCTGTTCACCATGTATTGATACTCCCGACTTCAATAGAGTATCAATAATGTTACGAATTTTTTTTGCATTAGTCTTATGGGCACATTGTTGTCTCCAGGCCTGCAGGTACTCTGGAGTGAAATGGTTGATACCAACACCAATTTGTATATATTCCGGACGTATAGACAGATAGAACCCAGGACAGCGAGTCCGCTTTAATGCACCTTGCCAGAACAGGTAAGAAATATGGCTTTTATAAGGTGTCTTGTCCTTACTAAAGCGAGCATCACGTGCAAAACGATAAATTGAACCATTAACTTTCGGCACAACATTAATGCCCGGGGCAATCTGCTGTAATTTTTCCCCCAGATCTTCCACCAAATCACGAGATACCTCTAAAATTTCTTTGTGATAAAAATCATAGTGTGCATCAAACCATGGCTTATTATTATTTTGTTTTATATTTTCCAGGAATTCTATGGCTTTAGGATCAAATCCCATAAATTTTGACATGTTATACCTCTGGTTTTAGCCTGTATGCCATTATTTAAATAAATACTTTATTACTTGACTATTTTACTTGGTTATTGTTAAATACAGCTAATGTTTAATCTATGATGGCTTTTGCGAATGGGTCACCACAGTTTAATTAAATTAGGTTATTTTAACCACTTATGAACTATTGAATCTATTATCAACCTTTCCTCCTCAAATCCGAAGGGTTTATATCTTATTATTCAGTAGTTCATTTTTTTTGGTTTTTAACATGCTAAAATAGCTTGTTTCAACTAAAAATTTATTGAGCAGGATCTTTAATAATGGCCGCCTATCACGTATACAGAATTTCTCCCACTATAGCCAAACTGGTCAAACCCATGGAACTATTGGATGTTTTTGATAATTATAAAGAAGCACGTAGTTACGCCAGAGAGCAACGTCAGGATCCAGCAAATGATCCACAAGATACCTTTAAAGTCATTTTTGCTGAAAATGCCTTAGATGCTGAAGAAAAATTGTCTGAATTTCGTGAAAAACCCATTATGAAAGAATGGGAAAAGTAGTTTAATCGCTTATGGATGAAGATCAATACCGCGCCACTTATAAAGAAATGAACCCCACCCGGTGTTATTTCGAAAAATTACTCTTGTTACGTTATGGCAATTGCGAACAGGCCAAAAAACTCTTTTTAGCCGAGCGTGAAGCTTTTGCCTGTAATTCTGAGAATGCTCAACAGCAGTGCTTGCAGCTAATAGAACGGTTACGCTCCAATGCTCGTTTTTCCTTACAGGTCACGCAGGTTAATGGCCCATTACCCCATGCTAAAGAAATAAAAGTCCAGGTAGGCGGGTTATTCGGCTTGCAGCAATTACTCTCTAATCAGAATTTGACTCAAACAGATATATTACATGATGATGATATTAAATTTGGTGAGCAATCACAAAATCATGCCCCAATAGAAAATGTTTTTGCGATTATTAATAGGGCTATCCGAGAGTATAATGATCTTGATTCTATTCCTTATAATGAAATTGTTAAAGCCATTATCAATTTCAAATTACCCGAACGAAAACGTAGAAAAAAGAAATAACCAGTGTAGCTATTCAGCAATCCAGGACCGTACCGGCCCAACCATCTATAAGTAACAATGGCAGTGCTATGGTGTCTGATTGACCTTTCTGAGGTCTTTGCGGCATGGATGCCGCAATGAAGCCCCCATGGATGGGTTTACGGCGTCCTCAGAAAGGTTAATTAGATTCCATAGTACGGGTGAAAAGTTTTGTTACTTAGAAGCTACCCAATTTTATAACGCCTATGCCACAGCTTATAAACTCTGATTTATGAGCGGAGATTTATGATCTATGGCTTATGAAATTTAACCACTTCAGCTGACTTAGGCTCATCCGTAAAATGTGGGCGAGCATTATTTTCTATACCCATTTCTTCCATCAATTCTCTTTCTCTGGCGGCAATCAAAGCAAAACAGGCTTTAATATCCTCTACTGTGTCCTTTGATAAAGGATGAATCATACCAGGCTCTGGTGTGGTATCTTTTATAATATTTGCTAATGTCTTACGCATGGCAACCATAACCTGTTGGTCTTTAGAGAGTGAATCAAAATCCATCATTTATTCCTGTTTTTTACTCAGATTAAAAAACTAATCCTACAATTTATTTATGCTTTCTTACAAAAGTATCAGAATAGTCCTGCATAATTTCGATGCAGTTCAATTTATAATTTTCTCATATTGCTAGCCAAAATATTACAATAACGCCAAAAGCAATACTGCTCACCTTAAAAATTCACATTCTTATAAGGGTTCACACAATGAAAATTACAGAAGTTCACTTATTCTTAAGTACTATTGGTATTGCCTTTATGGGTGTTATCATTTCTTTATACCTGGCAATTAGTGTATTTTTTTAAGCTTAAAAAATATTTAAGCTTAAAGTTTTCATGAATCCCGACGTCCTCTCGCACTTTGAAATGCAGTCGTGCGTTCACTGTTAGGGTTAAACCACTTTAATTTATCATGTAATTTCACCACATCACCAACAATAATCAATGTCGGTGCTTTAACTTTTTCCCGCTCAACAATTTCAGCCAAGGTTGATAAAGTACCTATATGGACTCGTTGATTTTCTGTTGTCCCCTGCTCAACCAGAGCTGCCGGGGTATCATCACTCAAGCCATTAGCAACCAGCTCTTTATGAATCACTTTCACAGCCTGTAAGCCCATATAAAAGACAATAGTCTGATTTTGATGTGCCAGTGCCGTCCAGTTTAGATTAACGGTGCCATCTTTCAAATGTCCGGTAACAAATACGCAGGATTGAGCATAGTCACGATGTGTCAGTGGAATACCGCCATAACTTGAGCAACCCGCAGCTGCGGTAATGCCCGGCACTACCTGGAAACTCACATTATTTTCTTTCAGCGTTTCAATCTCTTCACCGCCACGGCCAAAGATAAATGGATCACCGCCTTTAAGACGTAATACACGTTGACCTTTTTTAGCATAGTCCACGAGCAGTTGATTGATATTATCTTGCGGCACAGCATGGTTATTTCTTTCTTTGCCCACGTAAACCAGCTCTGCATCTCGACGCACTAAATCTAAGATGCCTTGCGAAACCAGACGATCATAAACCACTACGTCTGCTCTTTGCATAAGACGCAAGGCTCTGAATGTTAATAAGTCCGGATCACCAGGGCCTGCACCCACAAGATAGACTTCACCGCTTTCTTCTGTAAAATCTTCATCAATGGCTCGTTGCAAGGCATGTCTGGCAGCATGTTCATTACCCTGAAACAACAACTCAGTGACACGCCCTTCCAGCACCACTTCCCAGAAGTGACGACGCTGTTCTGATTTAGGAAATTTATCAATCACTTTACTGCGAAAGCCATTAACTAATTGCGCCAGTTTTCCATAGGCTGCTGGAATATAACTTTCCAGACGTGTGCGTAATAAGCGAGCCAGAACAGGAGAGCTGCCGCCAGTAGAAATAGCAATCTGAATAGGTGAGCGATCCACAATTGAAGGCATGATAAAGCTGCACAGATGAGGCTGATCGACAACATTGACCGGCATAGAACGGGCTTTTGCCAGCTCTGAGATATTCTTATTGGTCTGTTGATCATTGGTCGCTGCAATCACCAATACACTATCACAGGCACTGCTGTCACAAATATCAAGCTCTTCAAAACGGCGTTCGATGTGTTTTATTTGGCCTGATTTAGCCATTTCACTGACTTCCCGACAAAGTTTCGGAGCAACCACCTGAACCAGGGCCTGAGCTTTTAATAATAAGGCTATTTTTCGAGCTGCAACTTTACCGCCGCCTATGACTAAGCACTGACGACCTTTAATATTCATGAAAATCGGGAAAAAATCCACTTGTCTCTTACCTCGTAAAATGCGATATATAAATTATTGTAACTAGTCAGCCTATTGTTAACAAAAAGCCTGTGGTTGCTTATTTTTCTGACTTTGATTGTCTGAGCGTAGCGAGTTTTCAAAGTTATAAAAATAAGTGACCATAGGCTTAACAAGCTTTATTTAGAAATACACGCTGAATTGTTAAATTATTCAGCTTAAAACTTATTATAAACTACAGCCCCAGCAGGGGATCGAGCTCATCATCCATATCTAATTCAGATAAATCATCAAAACCACCAATATGCTTACCATCAATAAAAATCTGCGGTACACTGTCTCGACCAATTTGTGCACTTATTTCTGCAAATTTTTCAACTTCCTGTTCAGTATCAATTTTATCAATTTCTACACCCTTCGATAATAAAAGTTTTTCTGCATTTCTGCAAAAAGGACAAGAATCAGTGCAATACATCGTGA
>WTAX01000263.1 GCA_013139395.1 Gammaproteobacteria bacterium
TGATTGCATATCCATAACCCTTTAAGTGCATGTCCATTAAACACGCTTTGGTTAAAGTTTTACCAATGCCTTTTCCTCGTTCGCTCTGAATCACGCCCAGAGGGCCAAAAAAACCGAGTGCCGTGGCGTCATAGCAGGCGAATCCAAGAATTGATGTTTCATGCTGTGCGATAAAACAGGAGACTGGCCTGTTCGATAATGCAGTATCGAGTTCACTGGCCCAGCCAGAAGAAAAGTTATCTTCTACCCATTTCAACAGCTGATGTTTTTCAGGACCCATTGGTTTACGTATCTCGATACCTTGAGCTCTCAGCTCCGGGATACTTTGCTGGTCATAATTCAGACCATAGTTCAGATCATAAAGCTTAACAAGCATGTCATGATAGGGCATATCTGTTTCCTGAAAGAAGTTTGGAAAAACTCATTGCCGGATGTATGTAAGCTGATACTTTAATTTAGTTGTCGTTCTAAACTTTAGTTGAGTAGTTCAAGTAAATGTGTTTTATAGGGATCAGTAAGTTGCTCGATATCATCAATATTAATGACTTCTTCAAATACTGATGAACCGGAAAGTTCAGTGCTTTGTATAATCAGTTCGTCAGAAGGCAGAATTGTCCTTATAGGACATGAAACATGTATCAGTGGAATGTTCCCGTATTCTGCAGAAGGTTCTGAAGATACTTCAAAACGCAGTGCTGCAAGCAGCTTTACAATATCTTCCCGTTTTGAGCAGACAGAATTCATGACTAAATGATGCAGCACACAAACCTGTACGTCAGTATTTCTGGAGCCCGTTCGGTCATTAAGTAGATCTTTTAACTGTGTTATCCCCTGATTTTTATAGCCAAGAATCCATTTCATGGGCGAAATGATGCGGATAGATTTGCTTTCCCCCTCACTTGTTGCCTGATAATCATACTCATAGGGGCTAAATTCAAGGGTCGAAGCAAATACATCCATAGGAGGTTTAAGTTCATCCAGTCTGTCGTAATAGAGTTTATTCTGACGTAGTGATTTATACACCTCTTGCAGCTTTTTAAAAGAGGTATCCGAACCTTTTACACTTTGTTTGCCGCCGCTGATAAATTCTCCAAATATAAGTCCTGGATTGAATAGGGGGGAGAGGGTAGTGATATTAAATTTAAGTTCCTGTTCAAGATATGAAGAAATGATATTAGTACTTTTTCTAAGCTTGAGCAATTTTGGAATATCAAACAGATCATCCATTTTGTTGGTCTCTATAGTGAATACGGTGTTGAACTAAATGGTCTTATTTACAAAGTGTAGTAAATGCAGGATGATTTTACAAACTGACAGGATAAATTATTATTTCAGACTCGGTCGGCTGGTGGGTTTATGCTATAGTTTTATTGCTAAGCTGTAAAATCTCAAACTAAAACAAGAGCAGCCCATGACAGGACAAACAGAGTTTACTTTAAAGTTAGGTACAATACAGCCAGGACCTGCTGTTAAACGAGTACCGGATAGTGCCATGCGGATCCTTATTTTAGGGGATTTCAGTGGACAAAGAAAAACAACCGGCAATCTGTCAGAACAATCTATTATACATGTAGATATTGATAACTTTGATGCTGTGATGTCGCGTATTGCACCTGAACTTCATTGGCAGCCGGGAGGTACTTTGGCGGCACCTGTGAGTATAGGATTCCGGCAGATCGATGATTTTCATCCGGATTCGCTGTATCAGAAAGTGGCAATTTTTCAGCAATTTTTACAGATACGTAAGCAATTGATGGATCCAGCCAGTTTTGAAAAAGCGGCCAGACAGTTACGTCAAAACATCAAAGTAAGTGAAGATGAGTCTGCAAAGACCAGGAATGATTTGCACACTGGTGCACAAGAAGATGATGCTGCAACATTTGAGCGCCTGCTGGGCGAAGGCCCCACTCAAAATAGACATGCAGGAGAAAGCGGGCAAAGCCTGGCCTCAAGATATATCGGCGAGGTTATCGCTGAGTATATTGTTCCACAGACTTCACCCTATAGAGACATTTATATTCAGGCAGTTGATGAAGCAATCAGCGCCCAGATGCGGGAACTTTTACATCACCCGGATTTTAAGGTCCTGGAAGCTGCCTGGCGCTGTTTATATATGCTGGTAACAGAGCTTGAAACCGATGAAACACTCTCTTTACATCTTTTAGATATAAGCAAACAGACATTGCTCGATGAGTTGAATTTGGCTGGGGAAGACTTGCGCTCATCAAAGCTGTATCACTTGCTGGTGGAGCAGGGTGTTGAAACCTATGGTGGGGAGCCGTGGTCACTATTGGTCGGTCATTATACATTTACAGCAGATAATGAGGATCTGACCTTGCTGGGTAAGTTGGGCATATTGGCCTCGTATGCTGGTGGCCCTTTTCTTGGTGAGGCTGATGCCCGGCTACTGGGTTGTAACTCGCTGGCAGAGTCACCAGATCCCCATGATTGGTCAGGTATGGCTCAGCAAGCCGCACAGCGATGGCAGGCCTTACGCAGAAATCCGGCAGCTGAATGGATTGGACTGGCGTTGCCGCGACTGTTAATGCGTCTGCCCTATGGTATTGATACTGATCCAGTCGACAGTTTTAAGTTTGAGGAAATGCCCGCCAAACAGCAGCATGAGGCTTTTTTATGGGCTAATCCTGCCTTCCATTGTGCATTATTGCTGGCCAGGTCTTTCTCTAAGAGGGGGTGGCTTATGCAGCCTGGTGATGATCTGCAACTTGAAGATCAGCCTTCCTATATTACGCAGCAACAAGGTGAGTCCAGATTGCAGGCCTGCGCAGAGGTATTCCTGAACGAAACTGCCATGGAAAAGATTCTGCAGCAGGGTATTATGCCTTTTATCAGTCATCGTAATCGTAATATTGCTCGCCTGGCAAGGTTTCAGTCCGTTGCACAACCGCTTAGAACATTGTCGGGCTCCTGGTCTCGAAGTTATTGATGTGAAGACAGTTGCTACTGATTGCCTTGTGGCGTATAAATAACACCAGAACTGATAACAGAGTCAACAGCCTGTTTAGACCGTTTGCTCATTTTTCATTAATGATTTGGCTGCTTTATTCTAGCTGATTTAAGCCACCAAAGTGATACGATTTTCAGTGCATAGTTTGAATAATGTCATTGAGTATCCTATACTTTTATTAAATTGCGAAGTTGTGGTGATTTCATGCCTCATATTCTTCACAGAAGTAAGGGGCTATGGAAAGAACTTTACAGGTATCCTTCCTATACTCGTCATCGCCAAACTTCTAATCTGAAAAGGAGATGCAAAATGCCTCCACAATACGTAGACGATCCGATGCAAATCAAGCAATGGGTCGAGGAGAAGCAGGCGTTAGAAGTCGAATTGGCCTGGGAGCTGCTGGATATCTTCAATACGACCGACACCCTGATTAATCCCATACGTGAGAGGGCCGCTGCCGCCGCATATGTAATGCTAGAAGCATACCAGGGCTCGGACGAGCTTCAGTGTGCAATGGAATGCGCTTGGTGGAAAGAGCATACTGCAGCGGGAGGACCAGGTCCTCTACGGGATTTTCTCACCAGGTACCCAAGTCTAGATTCCCTTTTTAACCGCGCTCTCGACATGGATGCCCAGGACTGCAGTATGCTTATTCGCTTGTATGGTGGATTCGTCGAACAAGCTGCAATCTATGCATACGGGCCATTTAACGAGCTGGCTCAACGGCAGTTGGAATACCGGCGCGGATTCCTGGATCTGGGTGATACCGCCATAGAGCTTGAACAGGCCGGGATAGAACCAGAAGGCCACTGGCTCAACCTGATGCAGCGCCTTCGTCGCCGAACGAGCCCAGCAGGATTAACCTGGCTGGTCGATATCTGGAATGCCCCACAAGGATTCATCAGGTCCTCTGGTGGAGGGATCTCTGGATTCGAGCTCTTGGCTGACGATACGGTCCTCAAGATCGACCGGGTGTTTGGACTGATGCCGGGGGCGTCCATATCGGGCACTACAACCGACCTGATGTCCTTTATGGACACGTTTTCAGGAGTCGGAGATTGGGATCCCATCTACTATCTGCTCGCATGTGCCGACTTCGTGGCTCGTGGTCACCACACCTTGGTCGAGACCGCCCTACCTCTGGCGCTCAACGGCTACGTCGACTACAGCATCGGCTTCTACACCTCTCTGATGCCTACGGGCCACCGCGGCAAACCGGCCACATCCCACTCTGCTCAAGGGGTGATCTGGGATGCGCTGAATAAAGCCGAAAACGACTCACGCAACCGGCTTATGCTTATTGACTACGATGGGATGTGGTACAAGGGATGCTATATCACGGACCGAGGGGACCAGAGTTTCAAGCTGCTGGCCACTGCCGACGACAACAT
Organism: Gammaproteobacteria bacterium; assembly: GCA_013139395.1. Taxonomy (GTDB): domain Bacteria; phylum Pseudomonadota; class Gammaproteobacteria; order GRL18; family GRL18; genus GRL18. The sequence continues at coordinate 4,360 of WTAX01000263.1, forward strand.
GCTGATGACCTTCTCCACCCACTTCCCCGATCAATGGGCGACCCACCAGCAGGTATTCAACTGGATGAAGCTGTACTACCCGGTGTAGGCTGGCTGTTCTGGAAACGAAACCACGGGTTAGCCTCACTCGTTTCCACGGCATGTTCGCACCGAACAGCAAAAGCCATTTGTCGCTATGATGTTCGGTATCACCTATCATTCACCCTTATCCGTTACATATTGTTAATATCCTGTCTTGATTCAATTACAGGTCCTGCAGCATTTCCAGCATCTCTTTGGCAATATCGTAATTTGGATTGAGGCATATTGCCTTTTTTAATTTATTGATCGCTTCGCTGATTTTATCCTGAATGAAAAGCGCATTGGCTTCGGTGTATAAATCTTTGGCGACCTGAGACGATGGTTTGGTCAGTTTAACCTGGCAGCGGGTTGCCTCAGAAGTTTTGATCATATTCATTGCAGAGACTGTAGGAAGAACCAGGTTTATTCCAGGTCTTAAATCAGACTCATCTTTAATGCTGCTGTTAAAAAGAGGGATCAGTACATCATTATTTTTCTTATTATAAAGTTTGCTGGCGATTGTTTTGAAGGTTTCATTTTTCTTGACTTTATAGTGGGTTAGCTGCCCCTTGACAGGCATATTTCTTAACATTACAAGAGCATCATGATGGTTTGGGTCATAGAGCAGGGTTCTCAGAAGATGCTTGCGGATGGTTTTTTTTCTTTTACTTGTGGTTGCAGCTAAATAGTGGGTTTGGGCAATATTTTTGACTTGTTTGTCTAATTCAACTACTTTTTTTTCCGCCTTTTTGAGCGAATCTTCCTTTGATGTGAAAAAGGCTTTAATCCGGTCGGTTTTATGTGTCATTAACCAGTCTCTTTGCATTTTCCAGGCTAATAGAGCGGTACGCCACTGCCCTTTTTCCTCATAGACAGAAGCGTTTAAATAGGCAATGTTTCTGATATCTGTGATCTTGTCAATGGGTTCTGATTCATCAAGGCTTAGCTTCTTAAAAACACTGACATTTTTTTTGAACTGTTTCATATTATGCACGCCATAGATCATTGCACGGTTGAGTAAAAAATTAGGCGTGAAAAAAGTATTCTTAGCCCGTTTGACGGTAAAGGCGGTTTTGTATCCGTTTCGTTTGAGAATTTCTATAGCGACCGGATTGGTATTTCCGTAGGGATAAGCAATAGAAGTGACCTGTTTACCAATTTCTTCATTAATAATTTTCTTACTTGTGACAACTTGATCTTCTATTGACGTGATATAGGATTGCAATGATTCACCATCTTCGATTAGATTTAGATCCCGGTGGCCTTTAGTATGACATTGAATGTTGATGCTATTGTCATTCACCATTTCCCTGGCCTGATCCCAGCTTATTATTTTCCGATTTTGGCTACTGACATAATCGGTCGGAATAAACAGAGTTGCGTTAAAACCAAATTTTTGCAACATGGGATAAGCAACGTTGTAGCTGGATATCCAGCCATCATCAATGGTGAGCAAGATAGAATTTCGCGGTGCCTGGCCTGAATCAAGAAATTCCTGTAATTGGTCAAGAGTGAGTGTGTGGTACTTTTCTTTTTTCAGGTAGTTTAGCTGGTCTTCAAAGTTTTTGGCAGATACAGTGAGCAAATTCTTACTTTGACCGCTGGTAAAGTTGTGATAACTCAGAGCCGGTATTAGCTGATAACCCTTTGCTGTTAAACCGCCTGGATTTATGGGCTTAATCGGAATAATTAACTCATCGCCCGGAGTTATTGTGGTGATATCATTGGATTCCTGTATCTTCCAGGCCAGGGAGGGATTGCCAAGATGCTCCTGTGCCAGAGACTCAAAAGTATCTTTCTTATCAGGTGTGACAAACAGGAAATCAGAAGGTGGCTTAACGGCACATCCTGAAAATAATAAGAGTAACAGGAGAGTAAATAAAATCCTTGTGATATTCATCATATTTGTCCATGTAGTAAGTGTAAAACAGCGTACCGACATTTGGCTGCTAAGATGATATTTTATTGTCTATCTAAGTTAACTATAGAACTCATAGAGATAAAAATAAAGTTTTGTTGATTTGTCCGAATTGCCTCACACATTCTATTCATTGTCAGCGGCGGGAACAACTGATTTTTCCAATTCCTTCTGCAATGCTTTTTGCACCGAAATAACAGGCTGGAGTGATAAGCCGAACATCAGAAACTCATTGGCTGCTTGCTGTTTTTCCTGCTGCTTGAGCTGTCGGCCGGTATATAAACAGCGTAAAGCGATTAGATTTCTTGATTCATGGTAAACTTCCCTTGCTTTGCTGGAATTCTCCTTACCATTAAAGAATTGTTCCCAGTGTGTTGTAATATCCTGTAGTCTGGTCAGAGCATGTTTATTTTTGGCTAAATTCATGAGGCGTATTTTTAATGTCTGGTATGGTTGGGGATTTTTTTCAAGGTAGTGACTGTCAATTGACGGCAAGGCTATTAGATAAGAAAAAATTTGCTTGCCATCTGCTGTCTCTGAATTCAATGCGAGCTGGTAGGCATTGAGCAGTGTATCAATACGACTCGCTTTTTCCTTCTCGATTTGGTTTTTACTGACCATCAGAGACTTTTCTTCAGG
>WTAX01000094.1 GCA_013139395.1 Gammaproteobacteria bacterium
TTTAAACCAATGCCGTTGAGGCTATCGGCGATGGTCTGGGCATCTGCGGTATTAATATTGACTTCTTGTGCCATGAGAGGCGAAGTAAAGGTCAGTATCAGAGAGAGTAGTAAGGCATTTAGTCCATATTTAATTGTTTTCATTGTTTTTTCCTTAAATGGTTAGAGTCAGTAGTTAATTGATTAACTGCTTAAGGAGTTTACGGGAAAGACAGCGTCTGATCTGTCAGTCGTTCTCTAAGTCATTTGTCAGATTTTTTAGTGTTAACCTGTAGGCTTATAGACTACGAATTATTCATTATCATCAAATTCTTTTTTGTGCAGTTGGCTATAAAAACCATTTTGAGCGATGAGTTCAGCATGAGTGCCCTGTTCAATAATAGCCCCTTTATCCATCACCACGATTAAGTCAGCATTTTCAATGGTTGATAATCGGTGAGCAATAACCAGTGTGGTACGCCCTTTCATCACATTTTCTAATGCCGCCTGAATTTTTCTCTCTGATTCGGTATCCAGTGCTGAGGTTGCTTCATCCAGGATCAATATAGGTGCATTTTTTAATAAGGCGCGGGCTATCGCTAGTCGCTGTCTTTGCCCTCCGGATAAAAGCACGCCATCTTCACCCACTAAGGTCTCAATGCCATCACTCTGTTCACTGATAAATTCCATTGCATAGGCTGACTCTGCCGCCTGAATGACTTCATCTCTGCTATGCTGACTCAATGCGCCATAGGCGATATTTTTTTCAATCGTGTCATTAAACAAGGTCACGTCCTGAGTCACCAGTGAGATTTGTTTTCTCAATGATTTTAACGTGTAATGATCAAGCGTTTCTCCATCAAGTAAGATTTCACCCTGTTTGATATCGTAAAAACGAGAAATCAAACTGGCCAATGTCGATTTACCACTGCCTGAGCGACCGACCAGCGCAACGGTCTGTCCCGGTTCAATAATAAGATTTAAATCACTGATAACGACTTTTTCTGTTTGCGGGTAAGTGAACTGGACATGTTTAAACTCCAGTCGCCCTTTTACTGAATCAACTTCATAGGAGCCATGATCTTGCTCTGATTTTTCATCCAGGATCATAAAGACACTTTCTGCGGCAGCAATACCTTTTTGAATAGTAGAATTGACTTCACTGAGTTGTCGAATGGGTTTGGGTAATAGACCAGCAGCAACAATATAGGTTATAAATTCAGCAGGTTCCATATCACCCAGAAAACTCAGGGCTAAAAAGACAAGAAGAGATAATGCAGTGGCAACAATCATTTGTAATACCGGCGTATTAATCGCCGAGGTCATGGTCATTTTCATATTTTGGCGGTAGTTTTTTTTGCTCGCAGCCAAAAATCGTACTTGCTCGTATTTTTCACCACCAAAGCTTTTGACTTCTTTATAACCATTAATCGCTTCTGAGGAAATATGGGTAATATCGCCCATAGTCACTTGTATCTTTTTACTGAGTTTTTTGAATCGTTTACTGGCATAGGAAACCACAAAAGCAATGAGCGGTGTAATCGCCAAAAAAGTTAGAGATAATAACCAGTTTGTGTAAAATAGAAAGGCTAATAAAGCAATTACGGTAATACCTTCTCTGACAATCACTTTTACAGCATCAGTTGCAGCCCCCGTGACCTGAGCAACATTAAAGGTGATCATTGAGATCAGATTACCGGAGTTGGTCTGTTCATAATAGCTATTAGGTAATAGCACCAGCTTATTAAACATTTCGGTGCGCAGCGTATGTACAACAGTAAAGGAGACTTTAGCTAAGAAATAGGTCCCGATAAAGCCACCAATGCCCCGTACCAGATAAATACCCAGCAAGCTCAGAGGAATAAGGTACACCGCTTGAGGATCCTGGATATAAACGGCATCAGTCAACTGCCCCATAACATGGGCAAGCAAGGGTTGTGAACCGGAATAGAGTAAATAGCCTAACACACTCAAAACAAATATTTTCCAATGCGGCTTAACGTATTGCAGTAAGCGGATATAGACTTGCAGGCCTGATTGTTTATTTTCGCTGTTCACAACGCTCTCATCTATTTTAGAAAGGGTGAATCATATCATATTTCACATAAATTCAGCATTTCGTCATAACACAATGCAGATATTATTTTTCAAGTATTTAATATAAAAAACCAAACAACCAAAGTGGTATTATTTTGTTACTGCCAATTTCAATATCATCTAATACCAGATAAGCATTTTGATGATATTGCCCTGATATTTGTTTCATTGTTTTTCCTTTTCCTCCAATTTCAACAATTATTGAATCATTAATCATAAAATCCCCCTTATCATGATAATGAACCTGATGCCCATAGGATAATTGCGAAACAAAGAAACTTTCTCTTATTGAACCCGTATTTGGTGATGCACATAATACATAAAACAAATTAGTATTATCTAATAATAATTTGTCTGGTTTATTAACTGCTCTCATCCCTTGACCACCACGTATTATATGAAGCAAACTTCCTGCACTCATACGTTCAAGATATTTAGCAAGTGTTGGCCATGAAGTGCCAACAGCACCACTTAGTTTGGACTTATTTAATTCAACAGGATTTGTACTGCACAACATATAAAGTATTTTTTTCAGTTTATCCAGTTTTAAAGGTTCTATGTTATAGATACCACATAAATCTGAATCAATGGTCACATTAATAACCTCAAGTAGTTTATCAGAATAAGTCATTTGTGACTCTTGATAAAAAGGATATGCACCAAATTTCAGATAACGTTTGAATTGTTCAATGGGACGGAACTGTTGTATAAGTCGGGAAGAAATTTGCAAATGTTCAGTCAATAATTGTTCGATAGAGAAGGCTTCAATAGAACACTTTTTTTCCATTTCTAAAAACTCTCGGAATGAAAGAACAGGTAAGTCATATACAATGGCACGGCGTGATAAGTCGGCCAATTCATGCTCAATTCTAAGTGCTGATGAACCAGAAAAAATAACCTGCAAATCAAAAGTATCTTTAATTGCCTTAAGATGAACAGCAAATTGTTTAGCCTTATGAATCTCATCAAGAAAAAGTAACTTTCCCCCCTCCTGATAAAATGACTGAGCCAATTCATAAAGGTTCTCATCAACCATTGCGGGATGATCACAAGAAATATATAAAATTTTGCTTATATCCAGATGACTCATCTGTGCATACTGCAAAAGTAAGGTTGTCTTGCCACTACCTCTAGCACCTTTAATACCAATCAATGATTCAGAAAAATCAATTTTATGATATAAAAAACGATGATATTCAGGCTGCTGACGTGCCAGAATTAGACTAGAAGCTTGTCGAAGAATGGGAGTTATCATTTATTAGCACCTACCTTACAGATATAAAATGCATTTAACATTAAAATAACAATACTATAAAATATGTTTTATAGCAAAAAAGCAAATGCATTTACAATAAATTAGAATGCTCCCAAATAGCCCACAAAACAAAATAAATTATATTTCATATAAATTTAGCATTTTATATGCATATATTGTGTCATTTATGGGATAATTAGTGTCCATCTGGAAATAGCTGTTTCTTTTCTTCCCCCTTTTTCAAAGGGGGACAGAGGGGGTTTAAGTTGTTGATTTGCAACCCCCTCAATCCCCCTTCTACCAAAAGTAGGCGCCCTGAGGCGAAGAAGGGGGAGGTT
>WTAX01000481.1 GCA_013139395.1 Gammaproteobacteria bacterium
GAATTTGAAGTATATTACATATTAGTTAAGGAAGTGTATCTAATTCTTTATTTTTTCAATCAAATTTACAAAAAATGTTAAGCTCAGAACAAAAAAAACAAAATGCCTATCAATACTGTATGGCTATTGCCCAAAATCACTACGAAAACTTCCCTGTTGCTTCAAAGCTGCTTAATAAGCAGTTACGTTTTCCTGTTAGCGCAGTCTATGCTTTTGCTCGAAGTGCAGATGATTTTGCTGACGAAGGTGATCTGTCCAAAGAACAAAGACTTTCCTTGTTAGATGAATACAATAATGAACTGAATGCTATTGAACAACAATTGACACGCTGGTCAGCTAATACGGCAGCTAACCAGCAGCAAGCTTTTTTTCATGATAGTAAAAATATAATATTTATCGCATTAGCAGATGTCATCCACCAGTTTAAAATACCCGTCAATTTATTTTATGACCTGCTTAAGGCATTTAAGCAGGACGTCATAACCACTCGATATGCTAATTTTAATGACCTACTGGCCTATTGTCAGTTAAGCGCCAATCCTGTCGGGCGTATACTTTTATATTTAAATAATAGCGTCAGTGAAGAAAACCTCACCTGTTCTGATGCTATCTGTACAGGTTTACAATTGATAAATTTTTATCAGGACATTGCACAGGATATTGATGAAAATGATCGTCTCTACCTGCCGCTTGACGAAATGAAACAACTTGCTGTAACAGAAAATGACATTAAAGCTCACCTGAACAATAATCAAACACAGGCATTAATTAAACAACAGCTCTTACGCACACAAAGTCTCTATCAGTCAGGCATGCCGCTTTGTTTTAATCTAAGTGGCCGCTTTGCTTTAGAGATCAGTATGATTTATATGGGAGGAAAACTGATTTTAGATAAATTAGAGGCAAATACTAAGACCATTTATCTGCGTCCCAGACTCACTCGTTTTGATAAACTCAAGCTTATCTGGCAAGGACTATTTTTAAAATATTATTTATCAACTCATTAATCACTTGCCTTTGCATCAACAAAAAAAGACAATATTATAAAACATAATCATTTGAAGCCTCATGACAAATACATCGATTAAAAATATCATTTTTTCTGCTGCATCTGTGCGAAATCGTCTGACCCGTGATTTAACATTACTGGTACTACTGTTAATCTCAGTTTTTCTGGCATTCTCATACTTCTATTCTAAGCAAATTCAAAATGATATTACTCAGGCCATACTTGCCTCTGCTAAAAACACTGTTATCGATAAAAATCACCGTATACTTGATCCCATCAGCAATAACTTAATTTTATCGCGCAAATGGGCTGAACTCGAAACACTCACTCCAGATAAACAAAGCACATTTAATAAGCGTTTTATCCCAGTATTAGAAACATTACCTCAAATATCATCCGTTATTTTAGCCTCATCAAATGGTGATGAGTATTTTTTTACCAAACAAGGTGACAACTGGCTGTCACGTCATATAAATCCTGAAAAATATGGCAAAAACCAGGCACAATTTCAATTATGGAACAGTAATAATAAATCGATTAAACGCTGGCAGGAAGAAACTCATTACCAATCTAAAAATCGTCCCTGGTATACGCTGGGTTTAAGCACTGATAATAAATTTCCCATAAAATGGACCACACCCTATAGTTTTTATACCCAGCAAATTCCTGGCGTGACCGGTGTGTCCAGTTGGCAGGATAAAGCAGGTGTCCGCTTTATACTGGCCTTTGATATATCACTCAGTGATATTGCAAAATCATTGTCAACCATCAATGTCAGTAAAGATGACATTGCTTTTCTCATTAGTCCTAAAGGTGAAGTGATTTTACCACCCGGTAATAAACATATAATTAAAGGTTCTTCGGATAAAGGAAGCCTGTATGTTCCCGGTGATGATCATAGCAGCTATATCATCTTTGATTCTGTTAATAACTGGTTAATTAACCATAGCAAACTGGATCAGCCCGCTAGTTTTTCACGTAATGGCAAACTATGGTGGTACAAGGTCTTTACTTTAGATACCTATCATAATTCTATTTATGCCGGCGTCATCGTTCCGGAAAAAGAATTACTCGATATTATGAGTGAAAATATGACCTTTATCCTCAGCGCAATTGCCATTCTTATTATTCTGGCATTGACTATGGCCAATATTTTAGTTAAAAAATATGCTCATCAACTCAAGGATGTTCCTAAAACCAGTATTTTATCTCAGGATTTCACTAATGAAATTTATAATCTCCTCCATCTTGGAGAAAGTGAAACACTGGAATTTAAATCAACTATGAGGAAAAACCTTAAAACCGGTAAAAATGGTAAAGAAATTGAAATTGCCTGGTTAAAAGGCTTAGTGGGATTTATGAATACTCACGGCGGGATTCTATTAATTGGTGTCGATGATGATGCTAATATTCTCGGCATTGACAATGATGAGTTTGAAAATGAAGACAAGATCCTGCTGCATTTTAAAAACCTGTTAAGTCAGCATATAGGTTTAGAATTTTCCAATTACATTAACCTTATTATCAATCAAATTGAGGGTAAAACAGTTTTAGTCATTGAGTGTGAACGAGCAGACAGGCCAGCATTTTTATACCATAAAAATAGTGAAGATTTTTATATTCGCAGCGGCCCTGCAAGTGTTAAGTTAAGTATCAGCAAGGTATTAAAGTACGTCAAATACCGTTATTAAGGAGTGATAGCGTTAAGCGTTAAGCGTTAAGAAAAATAAAAGAAAAAGTTATAAATAAAATAGAGGTCAGTGTTGTGGTTGCCTTTCCTTTTGCCTTTGCCCTTTTCTGAACGCTCAAAGCTATACATCTTCAAAATCCATCTGAATACCAACTGCCATGCCCGCTCTGGAAAACTTGCCATGATATTTGCGAGCTTTTTCCAGATCGCTGGTTTTTTTAATGACGAGACGACAGACTTGATCACTGAAGAATTTTTTATCAACCTCATCTGTTGATAAACGGGTAATATGCGCTAAATTTTCCAACACTTGCTTTTTATCAAAGCCAGTAATAATCTCACCCATAAATACAACAGAATAATTGACTTCTTTATCAATCGAAGACACTGACAACTTCCTTATAATTAGTCTATTAAGCTTTCAATTGAAGCTCATAATTGTTGTTTGTTTGTAACTATTCAGTGTGTATTCCTAAATAACGCATGTTAAGCCCATGGTCACTTATTTTTCTAACTTTGAGAACTCGCTGCGCTCAAACAATCAAAGTCAGAAAAATAAGCAACCACAGGCTTTTTGTAAATAACACGCTGAATAGTTACTTTATTTTTACATTTTGTCAGTGGCGATACATCAGCCTGGCAACTAAGTTGATTAATATAAAAGTATAAAAAGATGGATAATAAAACCACTTCAAACGAAGATGAAGATCAAAAGCAGGCAGAAAATGCTAAGCATTTGAATTCAGAAACAGTAAAATCCTCAAAGAGACGAGGCATTTATCTATTACCTAATTTATTAACCACAGGCGCACTTTTTGCCGGGTTTTATGCTGTTATTGCTGCTATGAATGGTCAATTTGAAGGTGCTGCTCTGGCTATTTTTATTGCTATGATTCTGGATGGCCTGGATGGCCGTGTGGCGCGAATGACCAATACACAAAGTGATTTTGGTGCAGAATATGACAGTTTATCTGATATGATTTCATTTGGTATTGCACCGGCTCTGATTATGTATACCTGGTCATTATCTTCACTGGGTAAAATTGGCTGGATTGCTTCATTTATATATGTTGTCGGTGCTGCTTTACGTCTGGCTCGTTTTAATACTCAAATTGGCAGCGCTGATAAACGTTATTTTCAGGGACTTGCCAGTCCTGCGGCGGCCGGGTTTATTGTTGGTTTTGTCTGGTTATGTGCTGAAAATAAAATTTCTGGTAATAGTTTAAGTTATCTTGTGCTTTTATTCACAGTTGGCGCAGGTTTGCTGATGGTCAGTAATGTAAAGTATCGTAGTTTTAAAGATCTTGATCTAAAAAATAAAGTCCCTTTTGTCGGCATGTTAATAATGGTCCTGGTTTTTATTACCATCGTTTACCAGCCGCCATTTGTTTTATTCTCTATTTTTGCCTTATATACATTTTCTGGTTTGTTTGGCTATTTAATTAGAAAATTAAGAAAAAAACCAACACAGGATAAGGTAGAGTAATAGATAAGTCTCAACTCTATACTCTTAACTCTACTCACCCATTTATGCTTATAACTTATTGAAAAAAAGTTACCTGGAACGAACACTATGTCTGATAAATTAATAATATTTGATACCACCTTGCGTGATGGTGAACAAAGCCCTGGTGCATCAATGACCAAAGAAGAAAAGATCCGCATTGCCAAAGTACTCGAACGCATGAAAGTTGATGTGATCGAAGCGGGCTTCCCCATTGCCAGTCCCGGTGACTTTGAATCAGTCAAAGCCGTTGCTGAGAGCATCAAAGACAGTACCGTTTGTGGTCTTGCCCGAGCTTTGGATAAAGATATTGATAGAGCAGGAGAGGCATTAAAAGGTGCAAATTCGTCAAGAATTCATACTTTTATAGCGACATCACCTATTCACATGGAAAAGAAACTGCGCATGTCACCCGATCAGGTGGTAGAGCAGGCGGTAGCTGCTGTTAAACGAGCACGTCAGCATACAGACAATGTTGAATTTTCACCAGAGGATGCAGGGCGTTCAGAACTGGATTTCTTATGTCGAGTGATAGAAGCCGTTATTGATGCCGGTGCCACGACCATTAACATCCCTGATACGGTGGGATATAACATTCCTCATCAGTTTGGTTCTTTGTTAAATAACTTACTGACTAAGATCCCTAATTCAGATAAAGCCATTTTCTCAGTCCATTGTCATAACGATCTAGGCCTTGCTGTTGCTAACTCATTGTCTGCTGTATTAAATGGTGCACGCCAGGTTGAATGCACTATTAATGGCCTGGGGGAACGAGCCGGTAATGCTTCTTTAGAAGAAGTGGTTATGGCTGTACGTACGCGTCAGGATGTTTTTACCTGTGATACGACACTCGATACTAGACAAATAGTATCTGCTTCTCGCCTTGTCGCTAGTATTACCGGTTTTCCAGTACAGCCTAACAAAGCCATTGTCGGTGCTAATGCCTTTGCCCATGAATCAGGCATTCATCAGGATGGCGTCCTTAAAAATCGTGAAACATATGAGATCATGCTCGCAGAAGATGTGGGCTGGACTGAAAATCATATTATCTTAGGTAAGCATTCCGGGCGCAGTGCTTTAAAAAGCCGTTTAAAGGACTTGGGAATAGAATTCAAATCAGAAGAAAGTCTGAATCAGGCCTTTGCCCGATTTAAAGATCTGGCTGATAAAAAACACGAGATCTTTGATGATGATTTGCAGGCCTTAGTTTCTGAAACAACTGCATCTAGTCATGATGAACATATCAAGTTAGTGTCTTTAAAAGTGTGCTCCGAAACCGGTGAAATACCTAATGCCAATGTAACTTTGAATGTTGATGGACAAGAAGAGTCTGCTGATTCAGAAGGCGGTGGCCCTGTTGATGCTGCTTTTAAAGCTATTGAAAAAATTATTAATAGTAAAGCAGAGTTAAAATTATATTCGGTTAATAATATCACCAGTGGTACAGATGCATTGGGTGAAGTGACAGTACGACTTGAAAAGTCAAAGCGTATTGTTAATGGACAGGGCGCAGATACAGATATCGTTATTGCTTCAGTTAAATCTTATATCAATGCTTTAAACAAACTTATTCAGGCAGATGAACGGGCTCATCCCCAGCTTTAATTTGCATGAGTTTTTATTGAGATGAACAATAGTTTAAGACAACAATACCTTGATGCAATCGGAATCCAAAGTTGGAAATTAAATACTGCGCTGGATGACTCCACTGTGCCTGAGACAATTCAGCCAGGTGATGAGCTGCAGCAGGAACAAGAACCTTTATTAACTCAGGAGCCTCAGCTATCTTATAAAGAGCCTCAGCCATCTTATAACGAGCTTCAACCAACTTATAAAGAGCCTCAGCCGTCATATAATGAACCTCAGGCTGATCCTGAAACACAGCAGTCTGTTATAACGTCTGAACCTGTATCCGCTAATCAGTATACAGATAATGAAAAACCTGAAGTTGACCATGTTGTTTTAAATGAACAGTCAACTATAACTCAAGTCAATGATAGTATTCATAATGAGCCAGAGTCTGAATTAAGCCGGTCGATCAATCATTGTAAAAAATGTACATCACGCAATACACGCCTCAATGCTCTTACCGGGCAGGG
>WTAX01000516.1 GCA_013139395.1 Gammaproteobacteria bacterium
TTGTGCATCAAGTTCAAGATGTTGTGCGTTAAAATTAATATCAGAGCGTTTGTTTGGATTACTGTCTAACAGACAGGTTAAATCAGCATTTTTAAGATGTATGTTTTCATAGACTATATCATTTAAATTCAGTGTGGCATCTAAAACAGGCTGTTGTATTGTTCCTTTAAGGCTTCCCTTACCGTTAATGCTTCCTTGTGCTTGAGGTAAAATATCAGAGAGCTGTGTGATTGCTATGACCCAATCTAAATTATTTTGTTCTGCAAGTGTGCCATTTATTTTAAGGTTGGCCTCGCCACTGGATAAGTTCAGCTGTTTAATCGCGATAAGCGTATTATCAATATCAAAATGTCCCTCGCCTGTGATTGCTTTTTGTCCTAGTTGACCGGTAATATTATTTAGTTGAATAGTTGCCTTATAGTCTTCATCAGATAATTGGCCTCTGGTCTGTAAATTAATATCTAATGAACCCGGCCAGTCTTTTTGAAAAATTTCAGGGTTAAATTTTGTTGTTAGTAATGTGGCCTGCCATTTTATGGCATCATGCCAGCTGACAATGCCGTCAATCTCCAGGTTATTGAGCTTATTTAAGGAAGAGTGATCAGTGTTTGCTTTGATGACTAGGTTTGCCTGGTTTAAATCTCCCTTGATGGTGATCTGGGTGTCCAGATAGTGTTTATTGTCAGGAATTAATAATGCCAGAGGTAATTGATTTGCCTGTATATCAGCATTCCAGTTTGTGCTATCCAATAACTGAAGAATTTGTGCATTTATTGATGCATCTAATAAGCCGCTGCTATGCTGCATGACTTGTAGTTTCATTAAATCACCCTTGATTTCACCTGTTAAAGTTAAATCAGCTTGCTCAGGTAGATGAAGTGTTATTTCTGAGTGTAAACTGAGAGGGTAGTTTTTGAGCAATCTTGCTGAACCGTGAATACTTGCCTTAGCTTCAGGCATTATCAGGTTGAATTGATGCAGTTTGAGCTGCCTGTTAATAAGCTCTGCTTTAAGTTGCAGGGTTTCAATTGATATTGCCTCGCTGTCTGAAACTGAGGCAGGATCTGGGATAAAAGTGATGTTAGTCAGCTGCAGCTGTTTAAGAAAAACAGCAACTGGCAAGTTGATCTCAGGTAATTGAGTGATTTTCTGAGTCGTTGATTGATCTTGTGTTTCATGTTGTGCCGAGCTTGCTAATTGCTCAATATGAACACCACTGGCGATAATACTATTGATGTTGAGCTTTCTGTTAAATAATTGTGCAGCCTGCCAGTCTAAATGAAATTTTTTTATACTGACGATAATAGTGGCATCGGTATAGTTAAAATCAACAATATCAAGCTGTCCCAGCAGGTTTCCCTTTACCTGTGAAAATTGAACAGGTGCAAAATCGAGATCATGTGCGCTATTAATTAAAAAACGAAAGCCTTTATCTGTACCGAGTAAAATATAACTGCTGCACAGTAGAATAAAGAATAAGCCTAAGCCAAACTTTAATACTTTTTTTATAATAGTCATAAATATCGTCAGAACAGGCTGTTTCATAAGTTGATTTCAAAGCCAAAATAAAAAACCACATTGTCTTCACTGATATCATCATCTGATGTTAAAGGGAAACCTAAATCAGTTCTAAACAAACCAAATGGCGCAATCCAGCGTACACCAAAACCCGTGCCGTAATATACTTTTTTTAGTTGGTCATTATAGGCATTGCCGGCATCTAAAAATCCCGCCAATACCCATTTTTCAGATACTTGATGGTTATATTCAATACTGCTTGTAATTACATTTCGACCACCGACCACATCACCTTCTTCATCCTTAGGACCAAGTGCTTTCCATGTATAGCCACGAACACTCTGGTCGCCACCTGCATAAAAACGTAGAGATGAGGGGTATAAATCAAAATCACTAGTCTCTGCCATACCCAGCTCACCACGTAATATCAGTCGCCCCTTATCACCGATAGGAAATAACAGGCGAGACCTTAAATGAACTCGAAAATAATCAATATCCGATATGATACCGGCGTTGGCAAATCGCAATTCACTATAAAGAGTCCAGCCTTTACGAGGAAAAAGGGCTTTTTCAAAATTAGTACGTTCTATTCTGGCGCCTAAACTGAATAATTCTGTTGTTGTTCTGGGTTCATCACCGCTGGTAAATTGTTCATGCTTGTATTCGGTAAAAAGGGTGGTTTCCCAACGCTTCCAGTTAAACCAGTAACCAGTTTCTAAATCAAATGTATCACGGTCGGTGTTGTCAGTATCCTCTGTTTCAAATTTAGGAATAATACCTATTTTGTCAGTGCGGGGATCACCAATAGGTATCCAGTATGCACCGCCAATAGTACTTTTTTTAGAAGAAAATTTGGCCATGACATCACTATAATGACCCTGGTAATTTATACGTCGATGCTGCCAGCGAAAGCTCACATTTGCTTCAATCTCAGTGTCGTAACCTGCACCCAAAGTAAATTTATGTCGTTTGGCAGGTTTTAGAGTAACATTAACGGGCACATGTTGTTCTTTTACCCTGCTGAAGTCAGGTTTAATGTCGACTGAAGAAAAATAACCTGTGCTGTAAAGGGTATCGTATAAGGCTAATAGATTTTCCTGGGAAAAAGGATCACCTTGTTTAATATCCTGGGTGTAAGCCAGGATAAAGTCATCATTTAGAAAGTCCTGCTGGAAATGAAATTCACCTAAAAAATATTTATCCCCGCTTAATAAGTGTATATGAATATGAGCAGTACCGTTGTTTGCATCAACAATGACCTTTGTTTGCTGAGCTTTTATCTGATAATAACCTAAACGTCCAATATCACTGATAAGCTGGTCTTTTGCGCTTTCGTATTGATCATGGTGCAGGGGATCAGCAGGTTTTATTGGAAAATTTGCAACTATAGCCAAAATCTCAGTATCATTTTTTCCAGGACCGTTGATGACAATATCAATATCTATGATTTTAACGGGATCACCAGGAGTCACTGTGTATTGAGCCTGCCAGAGGTTATCGGATCCCTTTGTTAAAGAGCTGCTAATGTTGACCTGGTAATAACCAAATGGCTGTAAGGCCTCCCTGATATTTTTTTCTGCTTTTTTATGTAATTTTTGTAGCCATGCCTCAGAAAAATGAGGATCATTTAGATGTTTTTTAAGCTCAAGATATGCCAGAGCATTTTTTTTCAATTCACCATCAATACCAGCAATGGAAATATCCACTTTAATTGCTCTGTTTGACTGCTCAATAGTTGCTTGCTCTTGTGTTGTTTGTATTGAGCGGTTCTGACTTTCTGCATGAGCCACATGAAAGCAAGTAAACATCAGCAGTAATGTTATGGCATGGATAATGATTTGAAAGTATAAAGGAATCGGCACAATTATCTGCAATACCAGTATAAGACAAGCAAGTGAAGGGTAATAAACCCTATAAACGGTGATTATTCTTATTATAGGTTAAATAGAGCAATATGGATTGCCCAATTTAACATTAATTGTTATCAGGATTGATCAGTTAAAGATTGTTCCAATTTCTCAAGTTTATGCCAGCGATTGATGATTCGGCAAAATAATTCAGCTGTTTGTTCCGTATCGTATTTGGCTGAATGTGCACTGTCATCGCACCATTCCAATCCAGCAGCTTGTGCAGCACGTGATAAAACAGTTTGCCCAAAGGCCAGACCACCCAATGTAGCGGTATCAAATGTGCTGAATTTATGGAATGGATTACGTTTTATTTGATTGCGTTCAATAGCCGCGTTGATAAAGTTTAGATCAAAGGTTGGATTATGTCCCACTAAAATAGCACGGGAACAGCCAGTGGCCTTGAGTTCACTACGAATAGGTTGAAAAATTTCTTTTAGAACATAATCTTCAGGCTTGTTCATTCTAAACGGGTTAAATGGGTTAATGCCGGTAAATTTTAAAGCAGAAGCATCAAGATTCGCACCCTTAAATGGTTCAACATTATAAGCATAAGTTTCACAACAAATTAAATCACCCTGTTCATCCATGCGCAATAATGTCGCAGCCACTTCGAGTAATGCATCGGTTTTGTGATTAAAGCCTGCAGTTTCAACATCAACAACAACAGGTAAAAAACCTCGAAATCTTGCGGCTATACCGCTTGCAGGTGCTTCTTCTTTAATTTTTTTCTTGGTTCTAGCCATATCACTTCTTTATTTAAAAAAACGAGTTCTCTTTGCTCTAATTAATTTCAGCAAAGCAGTTTCCAGTTAATTGTATGGCCTGCTCTTAATGGAATAACGACATCATCGCCAAACTGGTAAGAATCAGGGACAGTCCATTTTTCACGCTGGAGGGTGATTTTATCACTATTTGCTTCAAGACCGTAGAATAATGGTCCATTTAAACTGGAAAATTGTTCTAATTTGTCTAAAGCATTGGCATTATCAAATGCCTCAGCATAGAGTTCAATGGCAGCAAAGGCGGTAAACATGCCGGCACAGCCGCATGTTGTTTCTTTTTTATGTTGTGCGTGAGGGGCACTATCAGTTCCCATAAAAAATTTATTATTACCTGAGATGGCGGCTTTCACCAGTGCTTCCCGGTGTGTTTCTCGCTTGAGTACAGGTAAGCAATAGTGGTGCGGCTTAATGCCGCCCACCAGCATGTCATTTCGATTCATTAGCAGGTGATGGGCTGTAATTGTGGCGGCAACATAGGGTGAGCTTTCTATTACAAAATCAGCTGCGTCGGCTGTGGTAATGTGTTCAAAAACAACTTTTAGTTCTGGGAAATCGTTAACTATAGAAATAAGACGTTGATCAATAAACATTTTTTCTCTATCGAAAATATCAATATCAGAATGGGTGACTTCACCATGAACCAATAACGGCATGCCAAGTTTTTGCATCATTTCCAAAGTTGGATAACATTTATTAATATCAGTGACGCCCGCCTCAGAATTAGTCGTTGCACCTGCAGGATAGAGCTTTACTGCAGAAATAATTCCGCTATTTATTGCTGTCTTTATTTCTTCAGGGGGCGTGCAATCTGTTAAATACAAGGTCATTAAGGGCTGAAAAGCAGAATATTCTCCAGCAGCTGCCAGAATGGCCTTTTGGTATATTTTTGCCTGTTCTGTCGTTGTGACTGGTGGTGTTAGGTTCGGCATAATAATAGCCCGGCCGCATTGTCTGGCTGTAAAGGGTACGACTGACTTGAGTACCTCACCATCACGTACATGTAAATGCCAGTCATCAGGTCGGATGATGCTTATTTTTGAAGGAGATGTGTTGGATGATGCTGCGCTATGACTTTGAGACACGTGTTTTACTCCTGACTTGAATGATGCCCTATTGTAATAGAAGGAGATTAAATCAGGCAACCTGAAACTTCATACTCTATCAATTTAAATCTGAAAATAACGTATTATTTTGTTGGTTGAAATAGTTTGATGATTTATTTTGATAAAATCAGGCTGTTCCGGCTGTATCATTTATAAGTCTGTATGGGGCTTATTGGTTCAAGTTTAAGTTTCATCAGCAACAACTTACCCGGTCAGTGATGAGGATGAAACAGCTTTAAAGTATCTCCTCCCCAAACAAAACTGCCCATTAATATATTGCCGCCGACATATGTTTTGATGATATCCCAGGTATCTAAATTAACTCTGAAAAAAACACCATCATGACTTGCTGCACTATAAAAATATTTAGAATTTATGCTGACACCAGAGGTATGTGATTGTGATTTAAAATCGTTTGAAGCAGAAGAAGCAACTTCTAAATTAAATAGTAAAGTGTGATCAATGGTATTGATCACACTCATATAAGTTGAATTGTGATTAGTGGTAATTGCAATATTACGACCAGGAATAAATGTGCTATGTCCATTACCTTTACCTGTTTCGATCATTTTTTCGATTTTCATGGTCTTTTTATTAATAACAAATAAATGACCTTCTGCAGATCCTACATAAATGTGAATACCATCTGGGTGGAAATTAGCGTGATGAGATCCCATAACTGAGACATCAAGAGTGTCATCAAAACTATTAAGATAAACAATTTTCTTTTGCTTTATTTTTTTTTGATTTACAACAAATTTAATGAGCCCAGGAGATATCCCTTCATCACGATTACCTTCAAAAACAGCGAAGTAAACATTTTTTGCACGTCTCTTGATGTTCTCAGGTTGAAAAATGTGATGAACAGACGTTGGTGTATTAAGTGTCGAAAGTAACTTTCCCTTTTTAGACCAAAGCTCAATGGTCCGGGCAGCTCTGTCAGTCATAAAAAACTTATTTTTATTAAGCCATAGTGGATGACCTGTGGATAAAGAACCACCATAATCATGGGGTTGAGTTGCTGCATTTTTACCAATAATCTTAATGACTTTATCATTTGCTACACGAATTATACTGGTCATTGCTTTGTCTGCAGCAGAAACAAGGGTAAGGCCTGTTTTTTTATTGTAGTCTGTTGAGCGAGGTTTATGCGTGAGTTGAATTTCACCTATATTTGTTAAAGTAGAATTTTTTATCACGGTCATAGAAGATACTTTTCTTGTTAAAGCATAGGATTTAGAAAAGCCTTGCTGATCAATACCGTAAGGTCCATCGCCGGTATTTTCTATCGTCTTAATAAGCTCCATAGTATCAACATCAAAAATAAAAATACGATTTGAATCCCAGTCACCAAAATAGGCAAGATTTTTTGAGCGATAACTATTTTTAGCATTATAAGTGTGTTGCGGGTCAAAAGATGCCATTATTCCCTTTAAATAGTGATAATCATCACTGTTTTCTAAAGATGTTATTGCTGCGTCAGGTATTGAAAGAACCTCATTAATTGAAATGTTTCTTTGCGCAAAAACCATTGACGAACTCAGCATAAACAAAGAAGAAAAAATAATAATATCCCTTGTTTTATTTTTTAACATAACACAATCCTCATCCCTGTTGTCATAAAATAATATTTTTAAATTTGTTATGATAAATAATACCGAATTACATAATATAATAAAGGTTATTATCCATTGTCCTTTACTATTTCAAAACAATTTTTTTGTTAAAATAAAAATTAATTTAAGAAGAAAGTGCTTTATTTATAGAACTTTATGTGGTTTTGTTATTTTTCTTTTTATATAAGGAAAGACTAAAAAAACTAAGTTTTATATTTTCAAATTGTGAACTCCATCTAATAATAAATTCTACAAAAGAATTGAACAGAGCTGTTTGTTTCGCTCAGAAAGTCAGTCTCTATGATAAATTTAAATGGATAAAGGGAAGGAACTGTGAACTATAATATTTGAATCGTTAAGAGAAGTTGCCAGTACTTGAACACATTAATTTTGACTATTTCACTAAGTAGAGGCGAATTTATTCGCCTAAAGCCTGGATTTGTGTCTACCAAAAGGCGAATAAATTCGCCTTTACAAAAAGATGTAAAATCTTACAATGGATTGTGCCGGGCAGTTAGATTCAGATTTTAGTGACTACTTAATGCTTTTGTATAAGATCTGCGCCTTCTTTTTTTCAAAAAATGTATCGTCAGTATCAACAATCTTTTTTAAAATATCCAGTGCTTCTTTACGCTGCCCTGTTTTTTCATAGGCAAGTGCTAAATGATATTGAATGTCTTTATCGTCAGGTAAGTTAGTCGCAGCTTGCTTTAATAGCTTGATACCTTCAATATATTGACCATCTCTGACCAGAAAGTAGCCATAGCTGTCCATAATAGCCGCTGATTTTGGTGCTTGTTCGTATGCAGTCCGGGCTAATGTTACGGCTTTTTTGATATCGCTATCTATCTCAATCCAGGCTAGATTATTCAGTGTCAATATATGCCTGGGATTTTGCTTCAAGATGCGTTGATAATAGTCTTGTGCCTGTTTCAGCTGTTGTTTTTCCTGATGTAGTGAAGCCAGCTTGAATAAGTTATCGATGTTATTGATGGCATCGGGTGTTTTAGTCAGTTCTTCAGTTAATAGTTCAATGGCTTTGTCTTGCTGCTTTAGCACTAATAGTATATCGACAATAGCGGAAAATATTTTTTTATCAGGCTGCTGTTGATAAACTTCCTGATAGATTAAGAGTGCTTTTTCATAGTGCTTTTGACTACGATTGATATCAGCTTCTAATAGTTTTCCTGTCATGCTGTCAGGAAATTGTTGCTGCATATCTTTTGCCACATCAATGGCATCATCATATTTTTTCTGATTAATGAACAGACTGGCCTTGAGTGTGTAGATAGATAAATTATCTGGTTGAATCGCCTGAGCATCATCTAATAAAGCCAGAGCTTCAGACACTCTCCTGGTATCATGACCAATAATTTGAGCAAGTAAAATACGATGTTTCACGTCTTTTTTATCAAATGTGATAATACTTTTTAGAGTCCTTTCAGAACGTTCATTTTGTTTGTTCAGGAGTTGTGCACGAGCCAGAAATGAGCGTATGGCATTATTGTTGGGGTTCTGTTGAGCCAGTTTTTCAGCAAGAACAAGTATTTTTTCGGGTTGTTTTTTTGCCTGATACCACTGACTTAATAAGCCAGCGATGGTCAGTGTGGAAGGAATATTGTTTTTACTTTGCTCTATGGCATCCCAAAAATATTGTTCGGCAATTTCTGGCTGGTTTTGCTTTTCTGCAATAGCTGCTAAGCCGAGGTAGGCCTTAAGTGCCTTTGGATTGATTTTGATAACTTGTTTAAAAGACTGTTCTGCTTCTTGCCATTTTGAGTCCATTGCGTAGATACGGGCCAGCCCCATATAGGCTGGTATGTTTTCCTTATCTTCTTTTACTATGGCCTGATATTGAGCAATGGCTTTACCTGAATGTCCCTTGAGTTGTTCAATGAGTGCTTTGAGGTTCAATAGTTTACTGTCATCAGGGGTTTGACTCAGCAGTTGCACAACTTTTTCATCGGCTTTATCAAATTGTTTTTGCTTAATATAAGATATGATTAACAGGTAATTTGTTTGCACTTGAGTTGAATTGTCTTGAATGCTTGCCAGTTGTTCTAATTCACTAATGGCATCATTTAACTCGCCAGATTGAAATTGTGCAGCAATGACTCGTTTTCTAATATCCTGATTCTCAGGCGCCAGAGTTTGAGCCTGAGTTAAAATCTGTATACCTTTTTTAGTATCACCCATTTTGATGTAGCTTGTACCCAATGTCATCATCAATAGTGGATCGCTTTCCAGCTGCTTTTGAGCAATACCCTCTAGAATAAGTATGCTCTGTTTTGTTTTGTTTTGCGCAAGATAAACATTGGCTAATAGGTTTTGTGCTTTTAAATTATTAGGATCGGCGGCAAGGTAAATGGTTAAATATTCCTCAGCCTGATTGTAATTTTTTAAAGCAAAATTGGCTGCTCCCAGAATAAATGCTGCCGGCATATGTTGTGGGGCGATATTGACAACCTGTTGTGCGGCTTCCTGTGCACCGCTAAAATCTCTTTCTTGCAGGAGGATTTGTGCTTTAATAAAATTAGCCTGCGGGTGATTTTTAATTTTATCTAATATAATTTTAAGATCCGCTTTGGCCAGTTTATTGTCTTTTAAAATAGCTAATGTGGCTGCACGTTCCAACCGAAAAGACAGATTATTGGAATTTTTTTCAATTAATTGATTATAGAGCTTTAATGCTTCTTCTGGCTGTCTATTGATATTGGCAAGCTTGGCCTTGATTTGTAATGTGGCTGAATTATTGACTTCAATTGCTAACGATTTATCCAGAAATTGTTCAGCTAGAGAAAAGTCCTGTTCCATAATAGCTAAAGTAGCAAGACCATTATAAGCCATAGTGCTTTCATTAAGTTGGTTGGCCTGGTCAAATAATGCTTTGGCATCGGCTAATTGTTTTAGTATGAGATGAGCATTGCCCTGATAGCTGAGCCTTTTAATTTCTTGTTGTTTATCTTCTAAGGGTGTTTTTAAAATCTCCAGAATTTTTTTCTGTTTTCCTGATGCCTGCAATGCTTCAGTATAACGAAACAATATATCGGTATTATCGGGAGCTAAATTATAAGCTCGTCCCAACTCTTTTAAACTTGAATCTAATTGACCAGTATTGAGATAGACACTGCCAAGTAAAAAACGAGCCTGTGCATCTTTTGGGGTTTCTTTTAATTGGTTTTTAAGATGAATAATTGCTGTAGAATAATCTTTTTTTTCAATAGCCTGTTCAGCATCCTGCATGGTATTTGCTATGGCTGTTGAAAAAACAGCTATATTGAAGGCAGCTAAAATACTTAGCAGTATGAATTTATTTTTCATGTTTGTTATTTCCTTGTCAAACAGAGCTATTGCAAATGACTATTATGATGTTTTATTGTCACAGTTCGCTAGTAAAAACTATGCACTTTAGTGCAAGGCTTTAGCATAATAAACAAAGTTCGCGAAGCGACATCATTATTTCGGTGCTTTGTTCTTGGTTTGAACGACTTTCAGTCGTTATTTAAACAACCTATGGACTTTCAGTCCATAGTCGTTGAGTTTTTTACTATAACATATTGTTTAATTTATCAGTGGATTGCTGAACGTTATTATGTGCCTGGCTTTGTGTGGGCAAAAAAGAGGTGAAAAAAGAGGCTGGATATCCATATTATAGGGCAATATGGATATCCTTTTGATTTGTTATTAAGGTTTGACAGTAGAGCTTTGTTCACCCCCTAAGACTTCAATCAGTCGAGGGATGAAACGAGCTAATTCACCTGTCATAAGGTTAAAATCGGCATCAAATTGTGCTGCGGCATCTTCAGCACCATCATTAGAGGCCTGCTCTAAAAGCTCATCAGAAAACTTCAGGCGCTTAATGGCAAGATCATCCTGTAGAATACACTCGATGGTATCATTCCAGTTCACTGCTAATTTTGTTACTTCTTTGCCGCTGTCTAAATGCATTTGAATTTCATCACTGCTGAGATCTTGTCTTTTGCAGCGTAAAATAGCACCATCGTCATCAGATTCCTGCAATTCACATTCATCTTTAATCAAAAAATCATCTTTTAGATCATTACCTTTTAACCAGTTCGTCATTAATACGGCGGGCAATGTCTTTGTTTTTAAAGGCACAACGGGCAAACTGCCCAGGCTTTGTCTTAAAAGCTCGACTAATTCTTCTGCTTTGTTATTGCTGGAAGCATCAACCACCATAAATTGACTGTCTTGATCAAGATAAGCATAAGATCGTTTGGAACGGGTAAAGGCTCTAGGTAATAGATCCAGAATGACTTCATCTTTTATGCTCTGCTTATGTTTGCCAACAGGACGACGACCAGTTTCAGCTTGCATAGTATCGAGTTTTTCATTCAGTGTGTCATTGATCACGCTAGAAGGTAAAATTCGCTCTTCCTGACGAACACAAAGCATAGTTGTTTTGCCAATAGTATGTGTTAGCTGCGTGCTGTTATTATCTTGTGTATTACCTAATGGGGGAACCCAGCCAAACGATGAGGCTTGTGTGGAGCCGCAAGGTTGAAATGACTTTTCATTAAGGTGTGTTTCCAATTCTTCTATGTCAATTGAAAAAGGTTTGCTAAAACGGTAAATCTTTAGGTTTTTAAACCACATAGTTCAGTTATCCTGGCCTGTTGTCTGTTAAATAAAGAATATTGCGACAATGGATGTCACTAGTTTAGGAAGCTTAGGATTATCCTAAATAAAATGGGGCAAGGCCAGGAGTTTCTAATTTAATATCATGAGCAAGGTAGAATCAAAAGGTACTGTCTTGCTCATGGTATAGACTTTGAACGGGAGCTGACTTACAAACTATTTATACTGTATGAATGACATTTGTCACCACACCCCAAATATGTAAACTTTCTTCTGGTCCGATTTCTATTGGCTTAAAATCATCATTTTCAGGCATTAAACGTACTTCATCTTGCTTTTTATATAAACGTTTAACCGTCAGTTCACCGTCAACAGCGGCAATGACAATTTTTCCATGACGAGGTTCAAGCCCTCGATCAACA
>WTAX01000493.1 GCA_013139395.1 Gammaproteobacteria bacterium
GGCGCGTTTCGGCAAAGAAAGTCCAGCAGATAAAATAATTGTTGCTGGTGTTCGTTTTATGGGCGAAACGGCTAAGATCCTTTCCCCTGAAAAAACCGTAGTAATGCCTAATCTTGAAGCCACTTGCTCTCTTGATCTGGGCTGTGCTCCTGAAGAGTTTCTTCCCTTTTGTGATGCACATCCAGATCGCACTGTGGTGGTCTATTCTAACACCAGCGCACAAGTCAAAGCACGGGCAGATTGGGTTGTCACTTCTGGAATCGCAGTTAAAGTCATCAAACATCTGGTCAGTGAAGGCAAAAAAATTCTCTGGGCACCCGATCGCCATCTGGGCAAATACATTCAAAGTATCACCAATGCTGACATGCTGCTTTGGCAGGGTTCCTGTATTGTTCATGATGAATTTAAAGCCGATACCCTACTCGCCCTCAAAGAAAAACACCCGGATGCTAAAACCTTTATCGTAGCAACGGAGAATCGTATTTTTTATAAAATGCAGCAGGCTGCTCCAGATAAAAAGCTCATTGAAGCCCCGACAGGCGGCGTGGGAGCCAGTTGTACCATGTGTGCTCATTGTTCATGGATGGCTATGAACAGTCTGCAGGGCATATTGAATGTTCTTGAACAGGATATTAATCACGTGAATGTTGAAGAAAGTGTCCGCCTTAAAGCATTTGCATCAACACAACGGCTATTGGATTTTGCTGCAGCTCAATAGCTGAATGTGATATCTATATCAACATTTTATGTAACTATTCACCTTATTGTTTATAAAAAGCCTGTGGTAATATAACTATTCAGCACATCGTTTACAAAAAGCCTGTGGTTGCTTATTTTTCTGGCTTTGACTGTCTGAGCGTAGCGAGTTTCAAAGTTGGAAAAATAAGTGACCATAGGCTTAACAGTGGTAATTAAGAAATATAAGCTGAAATAAGTTACCTATTTTATTAACATCAATGTATACAGTGGTGTTTATATTCTCTGCAACGACACCGATCCTGTTTTAATCTCCGAGATAAGTCCCTCATTAACCCAATCCTGAACAAAACCTGCAACTCTTAACGGGGCATGCTGTTCATCAACCCATTCGCAAATCCCTTCACAAATATAAGAAAAGTCACTGCCTGACAGCATGGCATCCATAGCCCATGCTTCATCAACATCCATTGAGCGATACAGGGTTCGTAAATCTTTGCGCCAGATGCACCAGCCGGTGGGATAGTCATTTTCAAGAAGTTCAATAGGAGGTTCTTCATTATCAATGGCTTGCCATAATTGAGGAATATTAAAACGCAAATCCACTCGATTGACTGTCGGGTGAAAATCAAACTTTAATTCAGGCCATCGTTCTGGTGCTATTTTCTGCAGTTCTTCCATATTCAGATGCGACTTATCGGCAGCATCAAAGGCTTCTCTTAATAACCACTCAAATCGAGCCATTTCTGCCAGGATAGATTGTTCTTTATAGCCATGAGTCTCACTCAAAAAAGAGCTCATTTGATGACCAAAATATCTTAAAGAAAAATGTTGTGAGGGGTTATTAGTTAGATAATCCACACCAAGTTGAAAAAAATCATCATCACCTAATAAAGTATGCAATGCGGGAAATGTATCTTGCAGTGCTTCAATCAAACGAAACTTATAGGCATTGGCGTATATATCTAAACGAGTTTGTACTGGGACTTTTTCAGTACCTGTCACCGACTGTTTGATCTGCGGATTTGCCTGCTGCAGCCAGGATAACATTTGACTTTGAATATCACTCAGGTTCGGAAGCACCCTGCTCATACGAGCATCTCCTGGTTTTGTGGAAACTCATAGGCTAATCTGGATTGAATTTTTTGTACCTTTTTTTCTATCTGCACTGCATCATAGCCTGTTTGCTTAACCTGCTCTGAAATTTCTCTAGCCAGATTGAGCTCCATTAGCAATGTTTCTAAGGGTGGGATATTATCATCCCGTTCTATCATAAAAGTGACATCACCAAAATGTTCTACCGCTTTGGCATAAAGAGACCAGACCGCATCACAAACCGGCATATCATGCGTGTCGATTACATAATCACCGTAATCACTATGACCTGCCAGATGAAATTGCTGAACTCGTTCTTTTGGTACTGATAATAGATAATCCAGGGGATTAAATTCATGATTAATTGCTGAGACATAAATATTATTAATATCTAATAATAATAAACAATCCGCTCTATGAGCAATTTCACTTAAAAATTCCCACTCTGTCATTTCTGATTGTTTATAGCTGACATAACTTGACACGTTTTCAATGAGCATCCTGTCACCCAGAAAATCCTGAACTTGCGAAATACGCTCAACAACATGATTAATCGCCTCTTCCGTATAGGGCAAGGGCAATAAATCATGAGCATTAGTACCATTGGTACCGGTCCAGCAAAGGTGGTCGGAGAGCCAATGGGCATTTATTCTATTCTTGAGTGTTTTAACCTGCTTGAGATAGTCCTTATCCAACGCACCGGTATTACCTATATTCATAGAAACACCATGCATTGCCATAGGATAGTGTTCAGCAATCTTGTCCAGAAAATACAAGGGCTTTCCCCCTGCAACCAGATAATTTTCTGTGAGGATTTCAAACCAGTCAACATTGGGGCGAGAGTTGTTTTCTGCTAAGGAGCCGGCAACAGGTAAAGAATCTATCACATCCTGATAGTGTTCTTTTCTTAAACCAAGACCAAATCCCATACTCTGGTATTTTTTATTATTATCCATCATTCCAATTTTTTTACCTGTTAGTGGAAAATATTTGCCAGGCCAATACCTGCTTTATTTTTTAAAAAAGCAGATATCGCTAAGCAATCAATTAACCGAGTACTTTACCGCCTTTATCAACACATTCTTTTTCACTTGCCTTAATCCAGCCCTGGCCTTTACAGCTGTTTTGTCCTTTACACGCATTAGTCGCAGTAGCACAGGCAGAGCTTCCTTTACAAGCATTAATACCACTGCATTTCACCATAGCTTCAGCAGGTGATGCAGTGGCTGTTGCAGTAAAACCTGTGGCAATTAATGCCGCCGCGGCAGCAGCAAGAGCAACAGAAGATAATTTTTTATTAGTGTTCATGTTATTTTTCCTTATTGAATTAATAAAAGCTAATTAAGTTTAAAACTAACTAAGTTTTTTACTGATGAACAACAACTCAGTTAAATACAGTATAATTGACATATATCATGAAACAATAACGGAAACTACGTAGTTCTCTAAAAAATTACCCCATTCATAGTGATTTTTCTAGCATTAAAATTCAATTTTAGTGGATAATGTGTTTTTTAAAATCATTCAAACCGGTTAAGACTTTTTATGCACAATAAAATATTTACCTCAAATGAGCAATTTCGCCATATCTTTGAGCAGGGATTGGTTAAATTGTTAGATTATGATGGTTTGGGCATTTTTATTCTGGTATTAGCCAATGCCAGTTTTGATCAGCACGTTCATGACTATACTCATAAAGCTTTATTAGAAAAATATGAGCAGTTAGCCCAAAAATATCGTTTTTTACTACAAGATGGTCAGCTTTTAACCGAGCCTGAAGATGATATTCTGGTTTTTTTAAAATTAATGGCAATGGGGATCGACAAGGTCAGTCAAACAGAATTTCGCCAGACCAAACAATGGGAATTACAATTTAATCATATTCGTTCACTAAGACCTGCTCGTATGAGTAAAAATATCATTGAAGGTATTCGTTTGGAATATGATCCTGACAGCTTCCATTTTAATAAGCCTTTTTTGCAAAAAGAAAGTTATTGGGATGGTATGATGAATGGCAAACATCTGGATGTTTTTTATAATAAATTCCCTTTTGCCCGCTTCCATTCATTACTTGTGCCCAATAAAGAAGACTGTTTACCACAATATCTTACGCATGTGTATCATGAGTATATCTGGCAAATTACAGAACAACTGGGTGATAATTTAAATGGTATTGGTATGGCCTATAATTCATACGGTGCTTTTTCTTCCATTAATCACCTGCATTTTCATCTATTTATTAAAGAGCATCCTCTTCCTGTCTGCAATTCACTCTGGACACACAATGGCGGAAATAAACCCTATCCTATTGAATGTAAAGTATTTCACTCTATTGAGCCGGCCTGGGAGTTTATTGAACAATTACATGAACAACAGGTGAGTTACAACCTGATTTATTTACCAGGCATTGTGTATTGTCTGCCGCGCAAACATCAGGGAACTTATACTGATGCGTCATGGAGTAGTGGTTTCGCATGGTATGAAGTCAGTGGCGGCTTTACAACTTTTAACCACACCCAGTTTATGGATCTGGATTGTCAGCAGCTTGAAGAAGAATTATCCTTATTACAAATTGATAGTTAAAGCTTGATATTGAGTCGCTTTAACACCATTTAAACCTAAATTAACACATCATTTAATAGAAAGAGTTTTCATTATGGCATTTGGTAATCCCCGCGGTTCTATGATCCGAAAAATAAGAACACCTGAAGAATATATCGCTATGGTCAAAGAACTTCGTGAAGATGTTTTTGATCTGCGTGAAGCCGTTGACTACGATCCCGATGAAATGGGACGCGCTGCTTTATTCGTTGAACCATTAGAGCAGATGGTTGGGGCGCTTTACCAATCATTTGCCGATGGCAGCTATGAGTTTAAGGATGAAGATCTGCCCTATATGCAAATTGTAAAAGAAAACAATTTCACTGCTATTTTGCCTATGCTGCACCTGCTCAAAGAAGTGAACAGAATTCATCGTGATGGTCTGGATATTGACTGAGATGGAAAAGCACTATTGCAGTCATTGCGGTAACGAAATTGATGAAAACGCAGGCAGTTGCTCTATATGTAATGCACCCACACATTTTCATGGTAAAGACTGGCAAAAAAAAACACCTCGGAAATTTATCTTTTTCTTTATCGGGCTGGTTATTTTTTGCTTTTTAGTGATGTTTCTTGCCCCCAGATAAAGAGCCATCAGCGTCTCTATTTATAAAGAGCCGTTAGCTTCTCTTTATTAAAAGCCATTAGCGTCTCTATTTATTAAAAGCCATCAGCGTTTCAGCTCTTCTGGAATAGGTAAGCTTGACATGTCAGGTTTATCTGCTTCAGTCACATCGCCATTTTTAAGCTGAAAAATATAAGCCAGTACCTGAGCTACCGCCACATACAGTCCGCCCGGGATTTCATGGCCTATTTCCACTGAATAATAAATCGCACGTGATAATGCCGGGATCTCCATAATAGGTATATCATTTGCCTGAGCCACATTACGTATTTGTAATGCCACCAGATCAGCTCCCTTAGCCAGCATAACCGGTGCGCCTGAACCGTCGGTATCATATTGTAAAGCAACAGCATAATGTGTTGGATTGGTAATAATAACGTCAGCCTTAGGCACATCACCCATCATACGCTGCATTGCCATATCTCGTTGTAATTGCCGTTGCCGACCTTTTATTTCTGGATTACCATCCGTATTTTTAGATTCATCCTTCACTTCCTGCTTGGTCATTTTTAACTGCTTAGTATTACTCCAGAGCTGGTAAGGTACATCAATTGCTGCGACAACAATCATACCTAAAGAGACCAGTAGAAACTGCCAGCTTACAAGCTCCATTGCATGAATAAAAGAACCTGGAAAAGTTTCTTCTGATAAACCATAAAGTTCATTTTTCGCCTGCCAGAGAAAATAAACCGCAATACTGCCTAATAATAATATCTTAAAGATACTCTTCACTAACTCAATTAATCCCTGAGTGCCAAACATCTTTTTAAGGCCCTTTATCGGATTCATTTTACTCAATTTGGGTATCAATGACTCACCTGAAAAATTAAAGCCGCCTAATATGGCACTGGATAAAACAGCAGTGATCAGCATTAAAATAAAAAGCGGTAAAAGAGCCTTCAACATAGCCGCAAGTTCAGCTTTAAGATGTGTAAATAATTGTTCTGGCGCAAAAAGAGTCGCTCGTTCTATTGAAAAATTATGACGCATAATATCAGTAATGACTTCAACCATATCTTTGGCAAAAATCATAATACCAATAATAGCGGCAAGCAGCATAAAGAGAGTGGTTAATTCTTTAGAACGGGGTATCTGGCCTTTTTTTCGGGATTCCGTTTTCTTTTTTTCCGTGGGGTCTTCCGACTTTTCCTGACCGTCTTCATTCTCCGCCATCAGACTAATCCCGTAACAGAATGCTCTGCAATAGAAAGACCAGTGGAAAGAGAAGCAGCACTCTGCTGCAAAATATCCTGAATAAGCTGAAAGATAGCCGTCATTACTTTTTCAAAATGCGGTAGTAAGGTAGGAAAAGTGATATAAATAATGGCAAAAGCAAGAATAATCGTAATCAGGAAGCCAACAGAAAATGGATTAAGCTGAGGAGATGCCTTAGACATGACGCCAAAACTCACATTCACCATCAGTAATGCCGTGATAGCGGGTAACACAATCATCACTGAACTGAGAAACATATTACTCCCCCAACTGACCAGCATCCAAAAACCTGTTGGCGAAATGCCGCCTGCACCAATGGGTAAAATAGTAAAACTATTGAGCACTTCACGAATTAAAATAAGATGGCCATCAAGGGCTAAATATAAAAGAGTGGCAAACATGAGATAAAGCTGTCCAACAACCGTCACCTGAACACCATCCTGAGGACTGTTCATCATAGAAAAGCCCAAGCCTGCCTGCATGGCCAGAATATGTCCAGCCATAACAAATAGATTAAAAGCCAGTTGTAGTGCAAAGCCCATAATAGCGCCGATAAGAACCTGGTGAACAGCAATAAGAAATGCTTCACCACTGATAAAATCGACTAAAGGTAAAGGTGGTAGAACGGGTACTACAACAATAGTAATAACAATAGAAGCAGCAATTCGGATTCGAACAGGAACAGACTGAGCAGAAAAAACCGGCGCAACCAGCATCATGGCACTAATACGAATAAACGGCCAGATCAAGGCACCAACAAAAGCAGTAATTTCAGCTGTGGAAAACATCTGACCTGTTAACCGCCGCTTAAATAAAGTGGAATATTAATAAACATTTGAGTCATAAATTCCATTAAACGATCTAACATATATGGCCCTGCAAACATAAGAATAGCAAAGGTCACTAAGAGTTTAGGGATAAATGTCAGGGTTTGTTCATTTAATTGAGTGGCAGCCTGAAACATACTGACCATAAGACCCACAACCAATGCCGGTATTAAAATAATCAGCAATAGAATAATAATAAGATACACTGCACCTTGTAAGATATCTAATACGGATTCAGGTGTCATAATTATTTCCCC
>WTAX01000521.1 GCA_013139395.1 Gammaproteobacteria bacterium
GAAAGCCATTTTGAGTCAGATTTTTCTATCATTTGAAGCCAATAGTTGCGCTATTAAATGAAAATGATAGGAAAATATGGCCAAAATGGATTTTCCGCAGTAGGTTATCTATTCTCGGACAAGCTCCTAGTCGCATGATACTTATAAAAGTTCTGGCCTGCCCGCTTTCCTGGATTTGAATTGTCCGTATAAAAATGATTGGTGATTGATAGAAAATGAGAAGATGGATGGTTATTACTATTCATTAATGGTTTGTGACAAACGAGCTTGCAGACGGATGACTGCCTGAGAATGAATTTGACTAACACGTGATTCACTGACGCCAATAACGGCGCCTATTTCTCTTAAGTTCAGTTCTTTATCATAATATAAAGCCATAACAAGACGTTCTCGCTCGGGCAATCCGGCAATAGCATTGGCAACCAGAGTCTTCAAATCATCTTTTTGCACATTATCTAATAACCCGCTCTGAGGATTAGGAAAATTATCCAGAAGTGATTCACCACCACTGCCAATATCCTCAAAACTCAGTATTTTATGCCCGCTTGCATCTTGTAAAATACGGTTGTATTCACTCATATCAATATCGAGCGCTTCAGCTATCTCACTATCTCTGGCATCTCGACCTTTTTCATTTTCAATTTTCCGTACAACTTCTGCGACTCGACGACTATTGCGATGCACTGAGCGTGGTGCCCAATCGTTTTTTCGTACATCATCCAGCATTGCTCCACGCACACGGATACTGGCATAAGTTTCAAAGCTCGCACCCTGTGCAGCATCATAGTTATTGGCAGCTTCAAGTAAGCCAATCATACCCGCTTGAATCAGATCATCCAGGTGAATATTAGCAGGCAAACGACTTTTCAAATGATATGCAATTCGTTTAACCAAAGGCGCATGCTTTACAACCGTATCCTGTTGTTGGTATTGACTGTATATATCAGCTTTTTTCAATATCAAGCTCATAAGCAAATCCCCATGCCCTTAAATCTCTTAATTCGTGTTAATTAATCGTTCAACGAAGAACTCGAGATGTCCCCCGGCTCTCTTAGGCATCGGCCATTTATTAATTTTTTGAGCTGCCATATTAAATGCCTGTGCAGAAGGGCTTCGTGGATAAGCCTGACTGACAGCCTTTTGTTTTTTAACCGCTTTTCTCAAATGAATATCAAATGGCACTGCTCCAAGAAAATCCAGAGAGACATCCAGAAAGCGGTCGGTTACTTTTAAAATCTTAGCAAATAGTTCACGTCCCTCTTTCATATCATGCGCCATATTGGCTAAAATACGAAAGCGGTTAATACCCTGCTCTTTGTTCAGTACTTTGATCAATGCATACGCATCTGTAATTGATGCAGGTTCATCACAAACCACTACCACCACTTCCTGGGATGCCCGACAAAAACTCACCACACTCTTATCAATACCAGCAGCAGTATCAATAATAAGCACATCCAGCTCACTTTCTAACTCACCAAAAGCATTGATAATGCCGGCATTTTCAGCATCACTTAAACCTGCCATACCTGACACACCCGAAGCTGCCGGTATAATCTTAACGCCACCGGGCGCATCAACAATAATTTCTGACAGGTCATAATCACCCGACAGCACATGGGAAATATTAAGCTTAGGATGTAAACCAAGCAATACATCAATATTGGCCAGACCTAAATCTGCATCCAATATCATTACTTTTTGACCCGTTGCCGCCAGAGACATGGCTATATTAACGGAGACATTTGTCTTGCCGACACCACCTTTACCACTACTGACTGCTATCACTCTAACGGGTCGACTCTGGGTCATACGTCGTAAACCTTCTGCTTGATCATAAATTAAGGGGCGTATCGTATTGCCATTAAACGTATCTGACATCCGGCGCTTACCTGCAGGCCAATTGGCTGCATTATTAGCCAACTGCACGAGACAGACCTCCACCAGAGTATGACATGGCTAATTCATCACTATTCACAGACACTGGATGCTGACGCACCATTTCTAATGCCTGTTTCAGGAGAGCAGTGGTATTTGCACGATGTATATCTTCGGGAACTTTCTGTCCATCACTAATGTAGTTGAGTTGTAACTTATTCTCAATAAGAATTGAAATTATTCCACCAATTGAGGTTGATTCATCCACTTTTGAGGCAATGCAGCCATCCAATTCTTTAGCATTGAAGGTTTTAATCACTTCATCCATGGCCAGCGTTTGAGTAGAGGCAGAAATCACAGCCAGAATTTTCATTTTTTGATGACTATGACGCAACATGGTGAGCTGTTGTGTCAAACGTAGATCTCGATGACTCATGCCGGCAGTGTCAATTAACACCAATTGTTTATCATCCAGGCGCGATAATACCTGTTTGAGTTCATCTTCATCATTGGCAACATACACCGGAACCCCTAAAATACGGCCATAGGTTTTTAATTGCTCATGGGCACCGACCCGATAGTTATCAGTGGTCACCAATGCCAGATTTTTTGCACCATATTTTAAGGTAAAACGAGCCGCTAATTTCGCAATATTGGTTGTTTTGCCAACACCTGTCGGCCCAACCAGAGCAACAATACCACCTTCATCAATAAGATCCTGTTTCATTATGGGTATGTTTTTGGCAATAATACTTAATACCCGGCGCCAGCTATCTTCTAATGAATCACTATCACAGTTTTTTAGCTGTTTTACTATTTTCTCACTTAAAGAAGATTTAATACCCAAACGATACAAACGAGAGAGTAATTCAGCATGATGTGGATGGTTGCGTGAAAAGCTGCCCCACGCCAAACCGGAAAGTTGATTTTCCAGAATACCACGCAGTGATTTAATTTCTTCGCGCATTGAATTCAGAGCAGGATCTTGTACCCATTCATTTTTTCCTGATTTGCCATTGCGATTTTTTTGACGAACAGATGATTTTTTTTGCTGTTTGCTCGTAGTGAAAAAATCATCAATACCCTGTGTATGCTTACCTTGTGAGCGTATCTGCTCTTCTTTTACCAACGATTCATAATCAAATGGATAGGAGTCTTCAACTGGATAGGAGTCTTCAACTGGATAAGAATCTTCATCTGACATGTCATTATCAGCATCATTAAAATCTGAAATAAACGGTTGTTTTCTATCCTGTATTGATGGTTTGGAATAAGCATCATATACAGTGTTACTTGTTTGATTTGAGGCTGACTGTTTAAATTGACTATTGCCTGACTGTTTTAACACCTCAGCAAAACTATGTGTCTGTTCTTCGTGAGTTGATGAACTCACCTGATGTTCAGCTGGTGCTGAGCGATGACTAAAATTAATCACATCATCCTGAATTGAATCCACTAAATTACTTTGTACTTTTTGTTTTTTTATTTTAGCAAAAACAGAACGCTTTTTCTTTTTGGGTACGGCTCTCTCTTGTTGTTGATTTTTAAATGCCTGCTGTCGAGTATCTGCCTGAGCATTCAGTGAACGATGCACAGCATCCTCATCATAATCAATGGCTGCCACCAGTTCGATGCCGCCATCCACTTTATTATTGGATAAAATGACTGCATCTGCACCTAATTCATTCTTAACCTGACGAATGGCTTCACGCATATCTGAGGCAAAAAAACGTTTAATTTTCATAATCAACAACCTTTATTATAACAACCCTGTTAGTCATTCTTACAGATGGACTTAAGCTTGAATAAAGCACTAATTCTGACCAACTGTTGACACTATTTTTATTTGCATATTGTCCGGCACTTCGTTGTAAGCCAATACATGCATATTAGGTATGCTGTGTTTAACAAAGCGCATCAACATCAGCCTGACCTGAGCAGAAACCAGTAAGATGGCAGGTGAACCGTTCATTTCCTGAGTCTGCGCACTTTCTGTTAAGGATTGATGCATCCTGTCAGCCAGACCTGGTTCGATGCCGCCGCCTTCTTCAGACATCTGTATTGACTGATGCAATAACTGTTCCAATGATGGTTCTAAGGTAATTACTGATAACTCATTACCTAAGCCATTGATATGCTGGACAATAAATCGTCCTAATGCCACCCTGACCTGAGCTGTCAAAATTCCGGCATCCTGAGTTTGAGGGGCGTACTCAGCCAATGATTCAATAATGGTCTTAAAGTCACGAATAGGAATCGATTCATTGAGTAAATTCTGCAAGACCTTAACCAACGTACTCAAAGGTAAAATCTTAGGCACTAAGTCTTCAACTAACTTAGGCGCTGATGTCGCCAGTCTATCCAATAATTGCTGCACCTCTTCATGGCCTAACAATTGAGTGGCATTTTCATTGAGTAATTGACTTAAATGAGTGGCAATAACCGTATTGGCATCCACTACGGTATAACCCAGTGTCTGAGCATTATCTTTGGCACTTTGCTCAATCCAGGTAGCAGGTAAACCAAAGGC
>WTAX01000261.1 GCA_013139395.1 Gammaproteobacteria bacterium
GGGAATAAGTTGCTTATCTTCAATTCTTTTTTCTAATGTCGTATTTGCTGTAATGAGTTTTTTTCTAATCTCAGGTAAATTTTGTGACTCTTTAGTCAATGACAGGTTTAAATCAGAATTTTTTACAGTAATTGAAGCCAGAATAATTGATGTTGATTCTGCTTTTTGCTCAAGTTCTGATAAAGGTATTTTTTTAATACTGTTTAATATCTCCTCATCAGATTGTTTTTTTTCTAAAATCGGTTTTTTTTCCAATTCATTTAATTTTTTTTCTAATAATTTAATTTGTTTTGGTGCATTGATTCGAGCACTAGTATAGAAATCATATTTTTTATCACTTGTATTTATCAGCTCAAGATAATCAAGTGTTTTTGTATAGTTTTCTATTAGTCTGCTTTTTGTCTTTTCATCTAGATTTTTAGCAACTTCTGCCGTCTTTATTTTTTCCTGAAGCTGTTTTTCACTAACAAGGTTAAGCCGATCCACTGAAAAAACATTATTAGTAAAGCAAAATAAGCTTAATAATAAAATGACACTGTATTTAAATTTCATAAATGATCTCTACAAACTTAAGTTGGAACATGAAATTAATTAGTGTCCATTGGTAAATAGCTGTTTCTTTTGCTCCCCCCTTCTAAAGAAGGGGGGAGCAAAAAGCAGAAAAAACGGATGGGCACTAGATAGTAATTTTTTATTTACTTTGTTTAGATTGAATGATCTTTTTGATTAAATCAATGTGAACAAGCAAATTATATAATTGATCAGCATTTGACAACGGTGTATGTAATTTACTGACTTCATCTGTGATACGATCAAGTTCCTGAGTCAAGTATTCATATTGATCATCAGATAATTGACCGACACGAGTTTGATCATCGACTTCTTGTAATTGTTCATACCAGCGATACACTTTTGAACGAATACGCCAGCGGTAAACAGGTGGCAAAATTTTAAACAGAGGTATAATTAATAATAGTAACGGCAGTGTTAAAACAATCATGCGATCAATAAAAGTGGCAATCCAAAAAGGCAAATATTTGATTAAAAATGGCGGTCCTACTTCCAGAAAGCGTTTAGCAACATCACTGACAGGAAATGCTGTTAATTGTTCAGATGGAAAAAATCCTGGAGTAGAAAACAAATCATTATTGCCATGATTTTTATTAATTGCCTGTAACAATAAAATAGATAAGGATTTATGGATATCATCACGGACCACCAGGTTAGCGGTGGGTGCTAACAGAGTAATTGCTTGCTCAGGTACATTATTTTTAAAGTCAACAATCCCTTCATGCAGCGTCACTTTAGATAAAAAAGGTAAAACCTGACTATAGGCATCTGCTCTTTCAAAGTTGAATAATGTAAAGTCTTTATTTTGTAGAAGTGCTTGAATTGCTGGTGAATAAATAGATGATACAAAAAAAACGGCATCTAACTCCCCTGCTGTTAATTTTTTTAAGCTGTCTTGCGGAGTAAGATATAAAAATTGTGTATTTTGACTGTTGACATGATTAATGGCGAATAATTGACTAGCCAGCATATGCGTACCGCTGCCGTCAACTCCTATAGAAATTTTCAGGCCTGAAAAATCATTGAGACGATGTAACGTTAATTCTTTTTTATAAAAAATACTCACGGGTTCATAATAAAGACTGCCAAGTGATAGTAACTTTTCATCAGCATAGGCAGTACCGCCTTGAACTAATGCAACATCAGCTTCATTATTTAACAAGCGTTTTATATTTTCCCTTGAACCTTTAGATTCTAAAATGGATAAATTAATGCCGTCTAATGCCAGTTCTTCTTTATATTTTTGTGCATATGAATAATAAGTGCCGTGTATATTCCCGGCAGAAATGCTTATAGATTTGGGTGGTGCAGGAGACACAAATTGATAAGCTCCCCAAAAACCAGCATAAACAATAACAATAACAGGGATTATTATGAGCAATAATTCAGTATAGGAAGGTTTTCTTTTTATATTCATATAAGTAACTTATCTTTGAATTAGATACTTGTCAGCGTTATTAATTATCATACGATAATCTGGCTGATTTTCAAAATAACTTTTGAGCCAGGGTATTAACAGATGAAACAATACAGGGCGTTGGCCCAGCAAAGGTAATGACACTTTTATATAATCGTTGTTTTGATTGATAATCACTTTATAGGCATTGTCTGTTAATGGCAGTTGTTCTATCATTAAAGATGACCAGCTGATGACTTTACCCTTCTCTTGTGTTCTTTTGAGAAAATCTAAGAGCAAAATAAGCTCTTTTGAAATCCTGATAGCCCAATGTTCTTTTTCTTTCCTGTCTTTTATATTATTAAAATTAAAAATAAGGCCATTACTGATAGAAAATATAGCCTGATGGTTTGATTTTAATATCCATTCACCGCTAATCTCATGTATTTTTAGTTCATCTGAAGAATCATCAGATCCTTTATTTAAAGCCGCAACATCTGAAACATAATGAGTTTTTTCAAAATATTCACGACAATCATATTGCAGGCAAAACTGTTCCACAATATTTTTTTCAATTTGTTTATCTGCACCTGAATTAGGGCCGGTGATAATAACAGGTACATCACCAATTA
>WTAX01000019.1 GCA_013139395.1 Gammaproteobacteria bacterium
ATAGCCAGTCCTAAGCCTGTGCCTCCTGCATCAATACCATCCTTAGCTTGTTTAAAGGCATCAAAAACGATTTGTTGTTTTTCATCCGGTATACCTACACCGGTATCAGCAACGATAAAATGAATACTTCGCTGCTGCTCGTCAGACTGTTCCATAACCTGAAGTGAAATTGTACCGCTGTGGGTAAACTTAACGGCATTGCCTAATAAATTCACCAGTACCTGACGTAATTTAGTCGCATCTGATTTTATTCCCCGAGGCAGATCATCCTGTATCTGCAATTTCAACTTAAGCCCTTTAGCTGTGACCCGATGTAAAACCATATCATACACACCCTTAATCAGCTTGGGTAAATCAATAGCTGTAATATTAAATTCCATTTTACCTGATTCAATTTTAGACAAATCCAGCACATCATTAATAAGAGTCAGCAGATGATGGCCGCAACTTTTAATGGCATCCAGGCTTTCCATTTGCTCATCAGTCACCTGCTTATCATTTTGCAGGATCTGTGCATAGCCCAGCACACCATTTAATGGTGTTCTTAATTCATGAGACATATTGGATAAGAATTCACTTTTTGCTTTATTGGCTTCTTCTGCCGCTTCTTTGGCACTGATAATTTCCTGCTCAGTCAGCTTTCTTTCTGTCAGATCCTGAATAAGACCAATAAATACCGGCTGTTCATTCATCGTCGCGGCAGTGAGGATAAGTTCTGCCGGGAAAACTTCACCATCAATTTTTTCAAATAACAGTTCCTGTTGCTGATAACCCACTTCAACAGCCTGTTTCATCATTTGGTTAAGCACATCAAATGAGGCTTTACCATTA
Organism: Gammaproteobacteria bacterium; assembly: GCA_013139395.1. Lineage (GTDB taxonomy): Bacteria > Pseudomonadota > Gammaproteobacteria > GRL18 > GRL18 > GRL18. The sequence continues at coordinate 832 of WTAX01000019.1, forward strand.
ACCTGAACTGCCTGAGTAAAAGAATAGAGGTTGGAACCAAGCACCTCCTCTTTGCTGCGATAACCAAACAGGGCCAAAAAGGCATGATTACAATCCAGAATACCTCTTTCAGAACAGAGCACATTAGCCTGTGAAGAATTTTCAAATAAGACTCGAAATTTTTCTTCTTCCTGCTTTCGTTTGGTAATATCATGTGCCATACCTTCCAGAGCAACAATATCACCCTTTTCATCTTTAACAGGCACCACAATGACCTCAAAACGGAGCAAGTCACCACTACGGGCAAGAATTTCTAATTCAAATGCTTCTTGCTGCTCTCCTTCAAGAGTTAGTTGAATCAATCTTGATGATTCATCATTGAGTGAACTTTCAATACGATACTGGTTAAAGAAATTCTGAAATTCATGAGGCGTATAGCCAAGCACTTCTGTTACAGATTGGCTCACATAGCTGATATGTCCCTTTGTATCCTGAGTAAAATAAAAGTAACGGCCTTTTAAGCCTTGAACTATGCGACTAAAACCTTGCGAACGCGCTTTACGAATATCCAGTTCTCGCTTACTTAATTTTGCTGCCATATCAGTAAAACTTTTTGCTAACAAGCCAATTTCATCATTACTGCTGACGTTAACTGTAGCATTGAGATTACCCTTAGCTACGGATTTTACGGCCGTAGTCAAGCGTGCCAGCGGCTGAGTAATTTTACCAATCACTAACCAGACAGTAGTGATAATTAAAAACAATGAAAATAATAAAATACTGCCTATCTGAAGTTCTCTTTTTCGAACTTCGGCTAATACGACTTGTTCCGGGACCCTGAGGGCAATACTCCAGTCAGTATTAAGTATGGGATAGAATGCAATCCATTGGCGTTTATCATTTTCCCAGCCACTGAGTCGTACAACGCCTTTTTCTCCCGCAGTCATTTTATCTGCCAGTAATTTAATATCGGTGCGCTGGTATTTTTCCGCATCCTTATAAATTGAGTTGGCCATAATCTGCTGCGGATCAGGATGATACACATAGTCACCACTTTTGGTCACCATAAGTAAATCCAGATCAGCATCAATGCCCTGGTCCACTTTCTCTTCCAATATTTCCAGTTGTACATCGATAGTGGCGACACCTTTAAATTGTTTTTTATAGAAAAAGGGCACGGCATAGGTCGCCATAATGATATTCCCCACACCCTTATCAAAATAGGGATCAGTCCAAACGGGACGTTTAGCTTGTTTAGCTTTATCCCACCACTGCCATCGACCACTGGTATAGTCGGTAATATCGGCAATATCCAATGTTTGAGTCTTGCCTAAGGTTCGATAAGCATAGGGTGCAAACAGTTCATTGTCATAGTCCGGATCACGTTCAAAAGCAATTGCACTGCCATAGACAATCCGGTTATGTCTTAAATTAGATTTGACCTGTGCATAAAGCTGATGATCCGTCATCAATGGATTTTGTTCGATAATAGCAGCAGTCGAGCGTGCAATTTGAGCAGATTCATTGAGGAAACCCGAGAAAATACCCGCATAGTGCTGTGTTAAACGCTTCATATCATCTTCAACATCTGCAATTGAATGTTTTTGTATCTGATAGATACCAAAGCCAAAGATCAACAGGTAGATCAGGGCAATAGGGATAACCGTCAACAGAATGATTTTAAGTCGTATAGAGGAATGCAATCATTTTTCCTTAGTAAGAAGTAAAGGCAGAAAGGAGGTTAAAGTATACAAAAGCACTTGAAATGGTGCAAATTTATGATTTGTTTATGAGGACACATATTTCTGACACAAAAAAAGCGACCGAGTTTTACCTCTAAGTCGCTTTCGTACCTCCTTACCAAGCCATTATTTCGATAATAGTTTGTGAAAACTAATATCTAAAAAAATCCTGCTTGCGATCATTCCTTAGACCCTATACTCCCTAGCCGCTCCTTCTTACATCTTCCTTAAATTATTACATTCAAAAAACTCATGACTTTTATCAGTCGTTATTAATGAGATGCATTTTAGCAAATTAAGATAAAACAGCAAGCAGAGTTTACCAAAATGAGAAGT
>WTAX01000441.1 GCA_013139395.1 Gammaproteobacteria bacterium
GCTTGTCCGAGAATAGAAGCCGTAGCGAGGGAAAGCCATTTTGAGTCAGATTTTTCTATCATTTGAAGCCAATAGTTGCGCTATTAAATGAAAATGATAGGGAAATATGGCCAAAATGGATTTTCCGCAGTAGGTTCTCTATTCTCGGACAGGCTCCTAGGCTTTTTATAGACGAATAAAAACAAGCAGAAACCACTCAGGCAGATTAATACATGAAAAACTTATATCAAGAAGCAAAAAACTGCTTTTTAACCACCGATCCTGATGAGAAATTAGCATTAAGTCTGGATGTTGCAAGTGCCTGGGATGGTGGTTTGCTCGAGTGGCAAGATGGTGATCCATTATTACAAGAGCCGCCTCTGCAGTTAAATCAGCCGGGACGACTGGATAAACCCGTTCTGGTTGAGGTCAATAAGGTAAAAAACAGAGGATTTAAGTCTATACAACAAAGAGCGTCACTGATTCATTCTCTGGCACATATTGAGTTAACGGCAGTTAATCTGGCCTGGGATAGTGTCTATCGCTATCGCCATTTACCTAAAGAATATTATGATGACTGGGTTCAGACAGCCAGAGAAGAAACACAGCATTTCTATTTATTACGCAAAAGCCTCAGGGATATGGGCTATGATTATGGCGATTTTCCTGCCCATAATGAATTATGGCAAATGGCAGTGACAACAGCAGATGATCTCATGGCTCGTATGGCTATTGTACATCGAGTACTGGAAGCCAGAGCACTTGATGTGGTGCCTTTCTCTGTAGAAAAATTTCGGGCTATTGGTGATCGTCAAACAGCTGATTCTTTAGTTATTATTGCCAACGATGAGATTGGTCATGTTAATTCCGGTACTCGCTGGTTTCGCTACCGCTGTGAACAGGAACAAGTTGATGCGGACAAAATGTTTTTTACCCTGATGCAGAAATACCTTAAATCGACACCTAAAGGGCCGTTTAATCGAGAGGCTCGAATGAAAGCCGGTTTCAGCCTGGCTGAAATGCAGGAACTGGAACGTCTGGATGCCCAATATAAACAACAGAAGAAACACAAGAAAAATCATCAACAGTAATAAATGCAGTGTCAAATATGCTGCTGGCATAGAGACCGTTATAGTTTACTATCGTTAATTATGATCCTGCTTAAATTGAATAATCTTGCGCCTGTCCTTTTTACTGGGTCGTCTAACGGTATGCTGCGGCATGCCGGCAAACATTGCTTTACGTTCCTGTGTGATCTTTTCCCTTAGCTCCATACTCTCCTGAGTTTCATCATAAAGTGTTTGTGCGACACTTGCGGGGCCTCGTTTGCCTGATAGTGCTTTGATGATCACTGTTTGCTCAAAAGAGTCTTTTTTTATTCTAACCGTATGAGCAATTTCAACATGATGACTTGGCTTTACCCTTTGCCCATTGAGATGTACCTTTCCACCCTTAATAGCCTCTGTTGCCAGAGAGCGTGTTTTATAAAAACGGGCAGCCCAAAGCCATTTATCAAGGCGAATTGGGGCTGATTCAGACTGAGAAGATTTTTTGGAGTTGTTGTTCATATATAAAAAAGGATAAAAAAGTTAAAAAATTTACTCAAAAAGTGGCGCGTTTAGAAAAACACGTCTATATATATAAGTATAACCATATTGTTAAATAATCAAAAGCGTGTCAAGGCACGCAGAATGAAAAAAGGTGTATTTTTATGGCCAGACCCGTACGTATTGAGTATCCAGGGGCTTATTATTATATCTCTTCGAAAGCAGTTGAAGGGGAATCGGTTTTTAATGATGTCAAAGATCGGCAGGAATTTTTGCAGATCTTGCAGGAAGTGATTGGGCGTATGCAATGGGAAGTATTTGCCTACAATTTACTGCCGGGCTCATTTCAACTATTTATTAAGACGCCCAAACCTAACTTGTCAAAAGGCATGAGACAGCTAAACGGCATTTATACACAACGTTATAATGTCAAATATGAAAAACAGGGAAATATATTCCACGGGCGTTTTAAAGCCGTTCTGGTAGAAGAACAATCATTTATTGATGTTGCTCAACATGTGTTGCATATGCCGGTTCTCAGGCGTAAAGCACGTAAATTAGACAAGTGGAAATGGAGCAGCTATCAAGCTACTGCAGGACTTGCTGAAGGGCCAGAATGGTTACATAGTGCTGAAGTACTGAATCATTTTGGTAAACAGAAAAAACGTGCACAAACTGCTTTTACAAAAGCAATTGCAGCTATGGATAAGGACTTTGATATCAGCAGCAGTGTGCAAGGCCAGATTTTGTTAGGCAGTGATGCCTTTGTAGCAAAATGGAAAAAACAACTGGCAAGCGGCAAGGTTATGGACAAAGCCAGACAGCGTAAGGCTAAAAAAGTAAAACCACTATCTGACTTTGGTAAGCGTTTTAAGAATATTAAAACCGCAATGGTCAAAGCCTATGAAACAGGTAATTATACTCTGGATCAAATTGGTACCCACTTTGGGGTTCATTATAGTACGGTTAGCCGAACGGTAAAAAAATCCGGTTTTTAGACTACAAGCATGCTAACGATAAAAGTTTATTTTTTATTGTTAGCGTTTTGCTGTCCCGCCTAATGAATGCGTTTAAATGTATAAATTCTGAAATTTGGATCCCGCACAATAAATTGTCCAGGTTTTTTATAGAATTGAAAATACAGGGTGACTTTTTTAGCAGGAATATAAGCAATCATTTTATTGCCTTTTATCGCCAGATGACCCGCTAGATTTCGAGCGCCGCCATCAGACCAGAGAAAGCGATTGTTGTTGTAAATTGCGATCACATCCCCCGATGGTGCCTGCCAGATACCATTCATACTAGCGTTATTCACCGTTTTAACTGAATTAAAATAAGTCGTATCAGGATCCCAAAAATTATTACTTGCCTGACCGCCGGGAGACTCAAACGTAGAGAGGTTTGAACCTGTTTTAAAACCATCCTGAAAAGGGTTTATAGCACTGCTCATAGTGCTCAAAGGCAATGCATTAAAGCCTGCAGGTGACATTGGCAAATTATTTAGACCATTAAGTCCTGGAATTCCTCCCATACCAGGTACAAATGCAGGAGAATAAGGTAATGAATTGAAGCCGTTAAAGGAATTACCGCCGCCCATCACATTGTTCATGGCTTTCATCATGGCCACCATCATTTCAATAAACGGCATAGAGCGCCAATCATTATTATGATTGCTTGCAATTGACTGGCTTGAGAGACAAAAGCACAGTAATAAACTGGCAAAAAGGTGTTTCAAAGTATTTCCTGTTAATCCTGAATATCAAAATCAATATTGACCTATTATTATAGTCGGTTTTTTTATAATAGTTAATTAGAATTTGTTAAAGTATTTACATAGGTCACAAATTTCAGATTTGGAAATGAACACAGGTCTTATTATGTCATACGTCTGATGAGTAATGAGGCAATGATAAAAACACTGATTGTGATAAAACTGGCACTAAAAAAAGGACTTAAATCATAGACTAAACCAAATTGAGCTGTAATTTTATTGGCAATAGTAAAAATCACTCCGATAAAAACGCCTATCATAAGACGACTACCGGCATTACTGGTGCGAGAAGAGCTAAAAACAAAGGGCACTGATAATAATAACATAGCGGCAATGGAAAAAGGTTGAACAATTTTTCCCCAAAAAGCTAACCAGTATTGGGTGCTGTCCAGATTATTTGCATCCAGATAACTTGAGTAGCGATAAAGCCCGGCAGCAGATAAATATTCTAACTTGGAAATAATGACATCAACCAGCTCCAGATCCAGCAGTGTCGGCCAGCGTGCCTTGTCGATTTGGTTAACAATGACTTTATCTTCAGTAATAAAGGTTTGCTGGATATCGTTTAAAATCCAGTCCTTACCATCATAGTAAGCTTGTCTGGCCTGAGTGCTGACCTTGAGGGTCTTATCGTCAGAAAAGCTAAAGATAGTGACATTTCCCAGTGTTTTATCAGAAGTAATGGCATGTATTTTGGTAAAGGTATTCTTATCGCGTATCCAGATAGCATCTTCTGAAACGCTATGTGTTGTGCCGTGTACCTTCAATGACCAGTGGTTTTCTGCAATTTTTCCTGTAATGGGCAGGATGTATTCGCCCATAATAAACATGAAAATGGCAAGAATAAAGGCTGCTTTCATGACGGAGAAGACAATGTTGATAATGGATACTCCGGCAGTGCGAATGGCAATGAGTTCATTATTGCTATTTAATGTACCCAATCCCATCATTGCTCCAAGCAGCACTGAAAATGGAAAGAGTTGATACATTCGTTTCGGCATAGTTAATAATGTGTAATAAAAGGCGTCACTTATCTCAAAAGCGCCTCTACCAACATATTTAAATATATCTGCAAGCGCAATAAAGCCATAGAGTGATAAAATAATGAGCAGAAACAATAAGGTTGAGTAAATAACCGTTTTTATAATATAGCGATCAAGAAGATTCATTTTTTATGAAATGTTTTTTGCAATAGAAAGTAGGGAATATAATCTGTCATTCACTTATTATACGAATTCAGGAATGGCAAATTATCATCTAGTTCCATTTATAGTGCAAGTGGGATAGTTT
>WTAX01000236.1 GCA_013139395.1 Gammaproteobacteria bacterium
TTGGGGTGGCTCCGGGATTTTTACTGGTAGGCTTTGCTTTTTCTTTGAGTTCACCACCCCCTTTTTGATCGGCCTGAGCAAGGAAATCAGGATCTTCAGGCGCTTTTTCTGCTTCTGTTTTGACTAATACTATATCGAGTGTCTGGTTGGTTTGGGGTTTTTTAGATGAAGGGATGCCAAATGAAATGCCAAAAATAATCGTACCATGCAGCAACACAGTGATAAAAAAAGCGGTGATCAGGTGCTCATTGCTGTGCAGTGCAGAATGAGATACCTTGTTTTTATGAGATAGCGCTTTTTTTTCTGAAGTTTTTTTATTGGGTTTTATTGCCATAGAGCGTCATTATCTATTGTTGGTTACGGCTATCGTTGCTGAATCTGGTTTATTAAAAGCTGAGTGATTATACCGCTAACAATACCAAGTATCACGGCAAAAGTAATGAAAATGGGTAATAGTTTGAATAATCCAGGGTGTGGAATGAAAAAATACCATGCCACCAGAAATTGTCCGCTCATATGAGTGATCGATGCGCTGACGGCATAACCGATGGCGCTGGGCTGATACTTATGCAAAAAAGATTGACGAAAAGGGTATTGTAATAAAAAAAGGCTGCTCAAACTTAATAAGGCACCACTAAGACTCAATAAAAAGGTGGGCGATAAAAATGTACCTAATACCAAACTACTGATAATAACTCGCAGTAAGCTGACCTGCAGGGCAGTTTGCCAACCGTATCTTAAAAAAGTAAATAAGGTAACGACATTGGCAAGTCCGGGTTTTACTCCAGGTAATGGACTGGGAAAAGCTGCTTCAATGATATGAATGGTAATCGCCAAAGCGGCTAATAAAGCCACCCGGTGATCCTGATGATTTGTAGTGAAATGAAGTTTCATTGACTACCTGCTAGCGCATCATAATCACTGAATGCACCCTTTAAACGAATACTGATACGATTAGGTAAACAAGCTGCAGTATCACCTGAAACGGTGAGCCAGCCATGGAATACGCAAAATTGATTACGACAGGATGAATGAATAAAGCGCGCCTTACCCTGTTTAATTTCAATTAAGCTGCTGCCGATTTTACCTTCCACTGTGATCACTCTCTCTTCACTCAGAGAATATTCAGTGGGTGGGTTATCTGCGAATTGAACCAATAATGTTTCCGCTTCTCCCTGTTGAGTGCTGTCAAACCAGAAAGTAGAGTAAAGCCAGACTGTTAGAGCACAGGCTGCAAAGAGGATAATAATATCCGTGGCTTTGAATATGACTTTGCCAATTGTGAGCAATATTTTTGTCTCTAAGGTGTGGTTGGGTGTTTAGCTAAAATAAATGTAACTATTTACTGTATATTTCTTAATTACAAGTGTTAAGCTTATGGTCACTTATTTTTCTAACTTTGACTTTCTGTTACGAGATGTCGCTACGCTCAGACAATCAAAGTCAGAAAAATAAGCAACCACAGGCTTTTTGTAAACAGGTATGGTAAATAGTTACATTTATTTTATGATAATCGGTTTTATATCGGTAAATAATTCAATACGCTCAGCCATGGCTGGTGACAGGTAAATTTTATTATCATCAGACATTAGCATAACATATTGAATCCCCATTTTTTGTGCAATTTCAGGCCATAGTTCAGGTCCCGCAATAAATAGTGCGGTTGATGCCGCATCAGCCAGAGCTGCATCATTTGATAATACAGTGATCGACTGGGTGCCTCTCGCCGGATAGCCGCTTCGAGGATCAATAATATGGTGATAATGTTTACCTTCAAATTCAAAAAAACGTTCGTAATTTCCGGAGGTGAATAATGCTTCATTATTATTCAGACTGATGGCTGCAATGATCGATTTTGCTGATGGATCCTGAGCATTAGCCGGATTTTTTATACCAATACGCCAGGCTTTGCCATTCTTTGAGCCTATGACTTTGAGATCACCTCCCGCATTAATTAAGGCATTGTTGATATTATGCTCTTTAAGAATATGTATCATTTGTTCAATTGCCGCGCCTTTGGCAAAAGCACCAAAATCAAGTACAACAGATGAGTTGTCACTTTTGATTTGGGATTTATCAATGACAATATCCTGCATTTGAGGGTTTTGTTGTATTAATGTCTGGATTTTTTCTGCGTCAGGCAAGTTGAATTGATACTGTTCATCTTCAAGTTGATCAAATTGCCAGAGTTTGATTAATTGTCCGATTGCAGGATTAAACAAACCGTTACTTTGTTCTGATAATTGCTTACTGTCTTGAATAAGCTTAATGATTGATGACGTGCTGGAAAAAAAATCAGTATTAGAAAAATTCTTATTTGCCTGCCCCAGTGCACCATTTTGCCATGGGTGCCATTGACTATGCAGCTGGTCAAATTCAGTGCTGATAATATTGATCGCCTGCTTTGCCTGCTCAGGTTCATTACTCAGGACGCTAATATCAATCAGTGTACCAAAGCTGAATAATTGCTGCTGATAAAGCTCGTTATTATCCTTATCAGGCTGACAGGCTGTTATTAATAAAACAAAAAAAATCGATAAAATGACTGTTATGCTAATTTTCAAGGCTGACACCAGCTGCTTTCCCGGCAATTTTTTCTTCGATGACAGCCATTAATAAAGCACTGATATTTAATCCATAAAGTGAATCTAATTCTCTGATACAGGTCGGGCTGGTGACATTGATTTCGGTAATGTAGTCACCAATAACATCCATACCGACAAAAATTAAACCCATTTCTTTTAATCGGGGAGCCACTTGTTCGCATAGCCAGTAATCACGTTCACTGAGAGGAATCCCCTTACCAGTACCACCTGCGGCCAGATTACCACGTGTTTCACCTTTTGGTGGAATACGAGCTAAAGCATAATCAACGGGTGTGCCGTTGATAATAAGAATACGCTTGTCACCCTGAGAAATCTCAGGGATAAAGCGTTGTGCCATGATATATTGACTAGCGTGATCTGTCATGGTTTCCAGAATCACATTGAGATTGGGATCATTTTCTTTAATTCTGAAGATAGAATGCCCACCCATACCGCCCAAAGGCTTGACAATAATATCCTTGTGTTGAGTTAAGAATTGTTTAAATTGTTCTTTATTTCGACTGACTAAAGTGGGTACAGTGCAATCAGGGAATTGATGAGTAAATAATTTTTCATTGGCATCACGCAATGATTTGGGGTTGTTAACCACTAATGTACCAGACTTTGCAGCCATTTCGAGAATATAGGTGGCATATATATACTCCATATCAAAAGGAGGATCTTTGCGCATTAAAATAGTGTCCAGTTCAGACAGCTCGATGACTGACGGCATAACATCAGCTGTTTCCTCAGCATTTTCATCTGGCGCTGTACTGGCGATAAACTGATACCACTTGTTTTTATCATCATCTACCCGTAATCGTTGCGTAAATGCCCTGGCCTGATTGTTTTCAATAAATAAATCAGACATTTCCATATAGTAGATTTCATAGCCCCTGCGTTGGGCTTCCAGTAACATAGCAAAGCTGCTGTCTTTTTTTATATTGATGGACTGGATTGAATCCATCACGATACCAAGTTTTATGGTCATAATTTTCTCTTATATAGAACGTTTGGATTATTTTATTATAGCGGGTAACTTCATAAAAAATAAATTTTTTCTGGCTTTATATTGAACATGTTGTAATAAAATTAGAATTGCAGATAAAAAATGTGGTGACTATTCAGCGTATTATTAAAATAACTAACCATGGGCTTAACCAGCGTTATTTAGGAATACTCGCTCTAAGTTACAAAAGTGTTCTATTAAATGCTAATAAAGCGTAACCAGGGTATCTGTTTAGCTAATTTGTAGTGGTTCTATTTATCTAAAATGTCAATAAAAATCGGCATATTTTTTTTGTTTTATAATGTGTTACCAGTTTTAGTAAAAGAATTATTAAAAACTATGGTATGTGTTCCCAAGTTGTGCTAAAAATAGGGTTTGTTGATCCTGTAAATATTTCAATTATAATTTTTTTTGGGGGCTAAGTGGGAACTTCTGATACAACTGTTTTAGATGGCTTGAAAGTGATGGTCATTGATGACAGCAAAACAATTCGTCGTACAGCCGAAACGTTATTAAAAAAATCGGGTTGTGAAGTGTTTACTGCAACAGATGGTTTTGAAGCATTATCAAAAATATTGGAACATCGCCCGAGTATTATCTTTGTTGATATTATGATGCCCAGGTTAGATGGATACCAAACCTGTGCACTCATTAAAAACAACAAAATGTTTAAAAACATCCCCGTTATCATGTTATCCAGTAAAGATGGTTTATTTGACCGTGCTCGCGGTAGAATTGTAGGGTCTGAGCAATATTTAACTAAGCCATTTACTAAAGATGAATTACTGGGAGCTATTACTCAATATGTTTAACAAAAGATTGAATAAATCAGAACTATTCCATTCTGTTAAATAAATAACTTATTACTAATTGCTATAAAGAGAGATTTTTAACATGGCACATATTCTTGTTGTGGATGATTCACCTACAGAGACACATATTATTTCCATCACATTAGAAAAACAAGGGCATACAATATCAGTTGCTGTTGACGGCAAAGACGGTGTAGAAAAAGCAACAAAGCTTATGCCGGATTTGATCCTTATGGATGTTGTTATGCCGGAACTTAATGGCTTTCAAGCGACACGACAGCTGAACAAACAAGATGCTACTGCAAATATTCCTATCATCATGGTGACTACAAAAGATCAAAAGACGGATAAAATGTGGGCAGAAAGACAAGGAGCCAAGGGGTATATAACAAAACCTTTCGTGGCAGATGAGTTGATTCAAGAAGTAAATCGCCTGTTATTGGCTTAATAAAATGAGTCGAGAACTACAAAGTCCACAACAAATTATCCATCTGCTGCAGCAGATGGAAGAATACAGTCAAAACAACGCTGCACCACTACCTTTAGAAGAAGATATGAAGAATCTTTGGTCTGGTATCGGCTTTCGTATTGGTGATTATAACTTTGTTGTTCCTATGGAATTTGTTCGGGAAATTATGAAATATCCTGCAGTCTCACAAGTTCCCGGAAGTAAAGAATGGGTTCGTGGAATCGCTAATATTCGTGGAAATTTATTACCAATTTTTGATTTGCAAGGTTTCCTTGGTGAGTTATTAACCCCGATAAAACGAGAAACACGTGTTTTATCTATTGCCAGAGAACAATTAAGTGCAGGTCTGATTGTGGATGAAATCTATGGTATGAAATACTTTGACCAAACTAATTTTGACCCCAAAATAGGCCATAATGCAAAATGGCAGAACTATTATCGCGGCGGCTACAAATTGGATGGTGAAAACTGGGTTATCTTTAATATGCAACAGCTTATTGAGAGTAAGGATTTTCTTAATGTTGCAAATTAATCGGGATGATTTAAACGTAAAAAAAATAATTTGAAGTGTTTATCAAATACAATAAATTTAGAATTAAAAATAATACAGAAATCTCTGCAAGTGATGATTTTTTAGGAGCGGATTAAAAATGCAAAGTGAAACTACAAATAGAAAGAGCGTCTATTTGCCCTTTACACTCTTGGTAGTCTTCGTGGTAGCCATGGTTATTATCTATTGGTTAGCTTTTACCAAGGAAAACCGTGACACTCAATACTTGTCTCTTGTTGTTGAACAGAGGGTTTTATCGCAGGGTCTGGCAAAAGCGGCAACATTGGCTGCTGCGGGTAATGAAGAAGCGTTTGCAACCCTTGGGAAATACCAGAAAGAGTTTGAACGTAATATGACATTACTATCTGATTTTGATGAAAAAACAGGAAAAAGCACCCTGCCGGAAAGTGCAAAAAATGCTTATGACGTTCTGAATAAAAGTTGGAAAGATTATAATAGCCATATTGAAACCATCTTAAATAGTCAGGAAACCATTCTGATCTTGTCCGATGACATTAAAAGCATTAATGAACAAATGCCTGATATGCTCAATGCATCAAATGAAGTGGCAGAAATACTGGTTGATAGTAATGCGCCAACCCGTCAAGTCTATCTGGCTACACAACAATTAATGTTTATTGAACGAATTTCCGGCAATATATCAGTGATGATGTCTGGTAATACTGATGCCGCACAAAGCGCACAGCGATTTGGTCTGGATACAGCAACCTTTAAACGTGTTTTAGACTCTTTAATTAATGGCAGTAAAATGCTGGGTGTGGGGCAGGTTGAAGATCCTGATGCAGCAGAACTGCTCGTTGAAATAGCAACACTCTATAATGAGGTTAAAACAAGAGTTGCCGATATTCTGGAACGTTCCCCAGAAACATTTGAAATTAATAATAGCGCCCTGTCACTATATAACAACTCAGAAATCATTCTAAAACAAATTGGTGCCTTGAGTGATATGTATCAGGAATCTGTTGCTGATGATACGACACTTTCATTGACTGGTAATGCACTTGCTGCTGCAACCGTACTGATGTTCTTTTTGATTGGCGGCTTGTTGATTTCTCAGGAAAAACGAGTGGCTCGTGATACAGAACAACAACGTAATGAAATTGAAGCGCAGAACAATAGAAACGAAGGCGCTATTATGCGTCTGCTTGACGAAATGGGTGATCTGGCTGATGGTGATTTGACGGCTCATGCCACTGTAACAGAAGATATTACCGGGGCAATTGCCGACTCTATTAACTACACGATTGACGCACTGAGAAGCCTGGTCACACAAATTAATGATACCACTGTACAAGTATCATCTGCGGCTCATGAAACACAGGCAACAGCGATGCATCTTGCTGAAGCCAGTGATCAGCAGGCAGCACAGATCACTACAGCCAGTACTGCGGTGAACCAGATGGCTTCCTCTATTGAAGAAGTTTCATCTAACGCAAATGATTTGGCAAATGAAGCTGGTAAATCAGTTGAAATTGCAAACAAAGGCTCCATGGTTGTACAAGATACCATTAGTGGTATGGATACTATTCGCGAACAAATTCAGGAAACATCAAAACGAATCAAACGCCTGGGTGAATCATCTCAGGAAATTGGTGATATCGTTGAAATCATTAATGATATCTCAGAACAAACCAATATTCTGGCATTAAACGCCGCTATTCAGGCCGCTATGGCTGGTGATGCCGGTCGTGGTTTCGCGGTTGTTGCGGATGAGGTTCAGCGATTAGCTGAACGTTCAGGTAATGCAACCAAACAGATTGAAGCACTGGTTAAAACCATTCAGGCTGATACAAATGAAGCCGTTATTTCTATGGAACGAAGCACATCTGAAGTGGTTCAAGGGGCACAACTGGCACAAAATGCGGGTGGTGCTCTGGAAGAAATTGAACATGTATCATCATCTCTTGCTAAGTTAATTCAGGCAATTTCTGATACCACCAGACAACAGTCTATTGCGGCTGTGAGTATTTCTGATTCGATGAATGTAGTGCAGGAAATTACTACGCAGACTTCTGCGGGTACTAATGAAACAGCAGCATCTATTGGTAATCTGGCTGAATTAGCTAATGACTTAAGACAGTCAGTAGCAGGTTTCACCTTACCAAACAGTTGATAATAGAAAGACGATTCATACAAGAAGTGACATAAACAAATTGAAATCAGTAATACGTTATCAGTTTTAAGAGAAGGTCGGTTTTAGAGGAAGTTCTGAGCTAATGGCTGCACTAAACGGTTCACTCTCGTGTTTTGAAAAAATGGATGATGTTCTATTTGATACCTGGACATCTTTGCTTGAAGAAAGAACAGGCATGCATTTACCAAAGGAACGACGTTCATTTCTTGAGACTAGTTTAGCTTTGAGGATGAAAGAAATAGGCTCGCAGGATTTTGCAAGTTATTACCAACACTTGCAATCAGAAAAAAATGGGGGACATGAATGGCTCACTCTTGTTGACCGATTAACCGTTCATGAAACACGTTTTTTTCGTCATCAACCATCTCTGGATTTGCTGGAATCAGTAATATTACCCAAGCTGTTTGACTCCAGGCCAAACAGAAAACAACTGCAGGTCTGGAGTGCAGGTTGTTCAACAGGGGAAGAAGTTTACACTTTATGTATAGTGATAAACCAATTTTTAAAAGATTTATCTTATAATGATTGTTATCTGGCTGTTACCGGGATGGATATTAGTATGCCTGCTCTGGTTATAGCAAGAAAAGCAATTTATGAGCAGAATAAAATACGTCATGTGCCAGAACAATATCGCAAAGATTATTTCATTGAGCAGGGTGATATGCGCTTTCAAGTGATCGATGCCTTAAGAAAACGAGTTTGTTTTGTGCCATTTAATATCGTCGATATGAAAAAAACATTGTTAGAATCTATGGACATTATTTTTTGTCAAAATGTATTAATCTATTTTAATCGAGATAGACGTAAAAAAATTATCCATCATTTGGTAGAACGCTTAAAACCAGGTGGCTTTTTAGTACTGGGAGCGGGGGAGTCATTAAATACTCCTCATCCTGAATTAGAAAAACTTGATTTTCCAAATTCATTGGCTTTTCTAAGGAAAAAGTAATTGAGTTTGTGGGCTAAGTCATATATCGCTTTATAAACCAGGAGCCTGTCCGAGAATAGAAGCCGTAGCGAGGGAAAGTCATTTTGAGTCAGATTTTTCTATCATTTGAAGCCAATAGTTACGCTATTAAATGAAAATGATAGGAAAATATGGCCAAAATGGATTTTCCGCAGTAGGTTATCTATTCTCGGACAAGCTCCTAGAGGCTTTATTTAATCGATGACTTTGGAAAATAAAAAAAGATGGTATCAGGCTAATTGATACATCAGAGAATAAGACTGTGGAGCAGAAATGGCGAGCAATTTTGAACATGGCGGCCTGAAATGGGTTATTGATGAAATTCATGAGACTCTAAAACAGGCACGTGTACATTTTGAATCCTTTGTTGAGGATGATGAGGATAGTGCTCAATTACAATTTTGCACCACCTATCTACATCAAGTTTCCGGCAGTTTAGGTATGCTGGAACTTGGTGGTGCATCTTTGCTTAGCGAAGAAATGGAGTTACTTTCACAGGCAATTTATGATGATAAAATTGCCCGCCGTGAAGACAGCTTTGAAGTGCTGATGAGGGCGTTAATTCAACTGCCTGACTACCTCGAACGTTTACAACGCGGTGCTCGTGATTTACCTATGGTTCTGCTTCCTTTGTTAAATGATTTGAGAGCCTCCAGGGGTGAAAAGTTATTAACTGAAGGCGCTGTTTTTTCTGCTGATCTAAGCCTCGAAAATATTCTTCCAGAGCCTGATAACGGTATTGATCCGAGTGAATTAGCAAGGAAAATTCGTCACCATTATCATCTTGGTTTGTTGGGTTGGTATCGTGATAGTGACAATGCTCCGAGCGTTCATAAAATAAAAAAAGTCATTGTAAAATTAAAAGAAAGTGTTAAAACCCCCTCCTTCTATCAATTATTCAGCTTAATGGAAGCTTTTATTGATGGCCTAATAATTAAAGGCATCAGTTCCAGTGCTTCTACCAAACTCCTGTTAGGGCAAGCCGATCGCTATATCAAACAGTTAATTGACACGGGTGAATCAACTGATTTTTATAGCAAAAATAATGAAGCTGAATTGCAGAGCCTTAAGAAAAATTTATTATTTTATATAGCACATAGTAAGACTTCCAATGATTTCATTGAGTCGATAAGAAAAGCCTATAATCTAGCCGATATTATTCCTGATGAAGATGAATTAGACGATGCCAGGGCTAGTATGGGAGGTGCTAATGCAGACTTAATGGAGACAGTGACGGGTGTTATTTTAACGGATTTGAGTAGTGTTAAAGAACAGTTAGATATTTTTGTTCGTCATGTTAATGATGCTGAAGGCTCCTCACTAGCTGAAGGTTCAGAACATAGAGAAAATTTGCAGCATATTATTGTCGCAATGACGCAAATTTCAGATACGCTCGCCATGTTGGGACAAAGTGGTTCACGGAATGTCCTGCAAGAAAAAATAGACTTGCTTAAATCTATGCTTGATGCTGAGCAAGAACCTGATCGTGCAGCCTTGATGGAAATTGCCAGTGCTTTATTATTCGTTGAGTCCGCTGTTACAGAAATGGGACAAGGCGGTTTGTTTAGCCATTCTGATGAAGATGAAATAATTGATCTGTCAAATATAGAAATGACAGAGCAAGAAAAAAATGAATTAGTTAAAGCGGCTATAGACGAGGCAAAAGATGAGCTCTTAAGAGTAAAAGAAGCAATAGTGACTCTTATTGATACTTTTTCTAATGGCGTTCAAACTTCAGAACAATATGAAGGAAATATTAGTTCAATTGCTGATAGTATGTCGTCAATTGCTGGTGTTCTGGAGATCCTTGATAAGGAACAAGGTAGTCAAATAGTTAAAGACTGCAGTGCCTTTGTGGTCAACAAAATGATTGTTAATGATGTTCTGGCATCAGAAAATGAACAGTATTATCTTGCTGATACCATTACTGCACTGGAATATTATCTTGATGCCGTTGCTGAAAATCAACAGGATTTATCTATTATAGAAAGTGTCGCACAATCAGGTGTTAATCAACTCTTAGGACGAGAAAGTGAAGAGTCTGAATTTGAGTCAGAACTCAGCAAAGCATTAGCTGTCTGGATGAGTGATGTTGCTTCTTTTGATGCAAGAGAAGACTTACTCAAGGTGGTATTTTCAGCAGCTGAGCAAGTCAAATTACTGCAACATGAACATGCAGAAGAAATTACCCAGCAAATGGAATCAATGATTAATCTGGTGGGAGATAATCAGGATTCTTTAAGTGATGATATTTCCAGTACATTACGCTGGGCAGTAAAGACGCTCAATCGAATTATTAAAAAAGCGACTGAGCTTAAAGAAATCAGGTCCGACTCTAAACAAGAGTTGAGTGAAAAAAAAAATACTGAACAAAAAGAATTACTAGAAAGTTCAAACCTTTCATTTACAGATCATAAGCAGGACAGTTCACAGGATGATATGCATCCTGTTGAAGATGATGCTGCAGATGAACAGCCTTTAGAACAATGTCGACAAGCTGAAGTTTTAGAAAATGAAGAAGATGCTTTAAGCTCTGAGCATAGTGTTGAGTCAACTGCTGTCATTAATGTTCCTGAGACTGATAGCTCTAATCTTAATGCCCCCGCAATAGATTATCCTGATATAAAAAAATTAGAAACTTCAGATGATCTTGATCCTGAAATAATGGAAATCTTTATCGAAGAAGCTCAAGAAGAATTAGAAAAAATATCCAATTTATATCTTCAATGGAAAGCAGCACCAGATAATATGAATATATTAACTGAGATGCGTCGTTCATATCATACGCTCAAGGGCAGTGGACGTTTGGTTGGTGCCTATGAAATGGGGGAGTTTTCCTGGGCCTTTGAGAATATGCTCAATCAAATAATTGATAAAACAATTATTCCTCAAGAGATCCATTTTGCACTTGTTGAATCGGGCATTGAAATATTACCGGAAATTGCTAACGCTTTTGAAGAGCAAAGACTTTCAAACGTTGACTCATCACGAATTACAGCCTATGCCCACCTCCTAAGTAAAGGTGAAGTTTTTGATATTAAGCTGTTAACTGAGCCGGCAGCTGCTGAAGTTGCAGCTAATGAGGTAATACTGCAGCCACTTGATATTATTGATGTTAATGCTGAGCTTGAAAACGATGTCGATCTAAAGTTTGAAATTGACAGTGCTCAGGAGAGTAGTGATGCAGTAGAAGATGAGGGAATTGACCTTGTTTTATTAGAAATATTTTCTAATGAAGCATTAGGTCATATTAAAAATATTGAGCAATGTATTGAACAATGTCATCAAAAAAATGATATTTGTACAGCCAATGAACTTTTGATAAGAAGTCTGCATACTTTGCGCGGTAGTGCACATATGGCAGAGATCCATGCTATTGGTAATATCAGTGAGCTAATGGAAAAAATAGTAAAAAATATCACTGAAAAAGGACAAAATCTGGATCCTGAGCTTGTTCAATTATTGGAAGAAATTTGCCAATTTAGTACAGCTGTTTTGAAACAGCTTGAAGAATCACCCACGTTACCGGAAGAAAATCAGGCATTACAAAATAAGATATCAGCCAAATATGAACAGGTTTTATTGTTAGAAAATCTTCTGGATCCAAGTGAAGTCAGAGAAGAAGTCAGTATTACACAAGAGCGCCTCGATTCTGAGCAAGAAATAGAGGATATAGACTTAAATGGATTGGTTGAAGATACAGTTGAAATAACCAGTGATGAAATTGCTAGTGCTGCTGAAACACCTGAAATAGTTGCTGATGAATATGATGATGAGTTATTGCAAATTTTCGTTGAAGAAGGTGAAGATTTACTTGCATCCAGTGAGCAGACATTATATCAGTTGAAAGAAGATAGCTCTGATAAGCTGGCATTAAATCGTTTGTTAAGAGATATGCATACACTTAAGGGTGGAGCAAGAATGGCTGGTGTGTCAGCTATAGGTGATTTATCTCATAGTTTTGAAAGTAAGCTGGAGCAGTTTACACAAGATAATACATTGTTTTCTGCAAATAATATTGACCTGCTTCTAAAAGTTCAGGATGTTCTTTCTACCATGATAGAGAACTTGAAAAATGGTCAAATTGTAGACAATAATCCTGAAATTATTGCTCAGATTGATAGTATTCAGGGTGTTGAACAGGGTGAACTTGAGACAGACTCCAGTACTCCAGGTATTACAAGACCGGAAACTGTAACTGATATTGTTGAAAAAGTAACGGCAGCAAAACAAGATGAACAAGCATCAAGTAATCAGAGTTCACCTGAACTACAGGAGCACAATCCAGAAGAGAAAGAAAGTAAACAAGATAACGATATCTATGATGATGAATTATTAGAAATATTTTTGGAAGAAGCTCATGAACTGATGGATTCCAGTGAAATTGCACTTTCTAAATTAAAAAATAAACCAGGTGACGCTGAACAATTAAAGCAGCTGCTGAGAGATTTACATACCATTAAGGGTGGTGCACGCATGGCGGGTATTACACAAGTTGGTGATCTTGCTCATAGTCTGGAAACACAATTAGAACAAATTACTAATCAGGCTCAGACTCCTAGTGCTCAGTTTTTTGAACTTTTATATCAAGCACATGATACTCTTAATGAGATGTTTGATGATTTAAAAGCAGGAAAAAGCGTCAGATCTGCAGAAGAACTTATCGCAAAAGCTAAAGTATTTAAGCAAAGCGATAAAGATGATACCCGCATAGTAGAAAGTGATAAGAAAAGAAATAAGAAAAGTGACAAGAAGAGTAATGACGACGAATTGACTCAGGGCAGCCCTGAAATTCATGAGGTCATATCTGATGAGCTAATATCAGAGCAGGATTTGAAAGAACAGGATTTGATAGAACAAGGTCCGTCAGAAACTAATATAGCAGGAAGTGATGACCATGAAATCCTTGCTCCAGAAAATTTTGCAGCAGAAAAACAAACGACAACTAAAGTAAAAACACGGGTTAATACTGAACGAGTCAGAGTGAGTGCAGATGTACTGGATGAGCTGGTTAATTATGCGGGTGAAGTGAGTATTTATCGAGCCCGTCTTGATCAGGGAAGCAATGAATTTCAGCTATCTCTTGATGAAATGAATACAACTATTATTCGTATGAGAGAACAATTGCGTCGTTTTGAAATGGAAACAGAGGCGCAAATTCAATCCCGTAAAGATCAGGCTGAGTCGCTGGGTTATGAGCGATACGAAGAATTTGATCCTCTCGAATTTGACCGTTTTTCCAATATGCAGCAAATCACCCGGGCAATGGCAGAAAGTGTTGCCGATTTGGATAGTATTGAAAATACCATGAATAACCTCAATAGTGAGTCAGAAACACTCTTAGTACAGCAAGGGCGTGTTAATACTGATTTACAAGAAGGCTTGATGCGAACTCGAATGGTTCCGGTTAAGAGTCAATTGACCCGCTTGCGACGAATTATCAGACAAACATCCAATGAATTGCATAAAGACGTCAATTTTGAACTACATGGCGGTGATCAGGAAATTGACCGTCGTGTGTTGGAAAAAATGATGGCACCTTTAGAGCATATGTTGAGAAATGCTATTGCTCATGGTATTGAAACTCCAGAAGAAAGAAAAAAAGTGGGGAAGAAACCCACTGGTCATATAAAGCTTATTATCGGTCGTGATGGATCTGAAATTGAGATCAAAGTGGTTGATGATGGTGCTGGTGTCAATATAAATGCAGTCAGAGATAAAGCAATTGAACATGGTTTAATGATTAAAGATGCCAGCCTTAGTGATAAGGATATCATTCAGTTTATTCTTGAGTCTGGTTTCACCACTGCGACAGAAGTGAGTCAAATTTCCGGGCGTGGTGTAGGAATGGATGTTGTTAATACCGAAATTAAACAATTGAATGGTACTCTTGAAATCGATTCAGAACCGGGCAAAAGCTCAGTCTTTAAAGTGCTTATGCCATTGACCATGTCAGTTAGTCGTGCTCTTATGGTTGAAGTAGGAGATGAAGTTTTTGCAATACCACTGGTCGGTATTGAAAATATTATTAGAGAATCAAGAGGTGTCCTGGAAAAATTAACCTCAAGTAATGATACCTTTTATCAGTGGCATGATGAGCACTATCAATTTATGCATCTTGGTACCGTATTAGGCGTTAATAGCCCGACTTTACCGAGTGAAAAAAGTAAGTCACCCATATTATTAGCTCGCTCAGGAGAGCATCGAGTGGCTATTTTTGTTGATGGCCTTATGGGGAGTAGAGAAATTGTTGTTAAGTCAGTAGGTCCTCAATTGAGTACAGTGAAAGGCGTTACTGGCGCGACAATTTTGGGTGACGGTAAGATCGCATTGATTTTAGATCTGGGAGTACTCGCACGTGAGGGAGCAGCACTTAAAGCAAGTTCAGACAATGATATTGAGGTTAAGGCGACAGAAGAAGCAATCCCAACCGTTATGGTTGTTGATGACTCCATTACGGTACGTAAAGTAACACAGCGCTTATTAAAACGTTACAATTACAATGTGATTACTGCTAAAGATGGTGTTGATGCCATTGCACAATTACATGAAACCATTCCAGATGTCATGCTGCTGGATGTTGAAATGCCGCGCATGGACGGTTATGAATTAGCAACCCATATGCGCGATGATGAGAAATTCAAAAATATTCCAATTATTATGATTACTTCTCGAACAGGGGATAAACATAGAGACAGGGCAATGAAGATAGGTGTCAATGAATATATGGGTAAACCATATCAAGAGCATGATTTGATCACTACTATCAGAAAAATGACTGAAAGTTAATCCAACTTTTATTATAAAATTAAATATGAATTAGATGCCCAATCTTATGGATACTAATCTTGTTATCGCATCTGGATCTGAAAAGGTTCAGGATTTTTTGCGTGAAATGTTTATAAAGCGTGGTGCCAACGTGGTTCTTTGCGGTTTTATGAATTTAGATTTTGTGCATCAGCTCGAACGTAATGTCATTGCAGACGTTATTCTAATTGATATGGATGATGCTTATGAAGAGGACGAAGCTGCACTTGATTACCTGCTTGATAAAGTTGATTTACCCATTTTGTTTCATGAAAATACATTTAATGAAATAAATGATTTAACAAATGAGTGTGGCTTTTCACTTCAGGAAATTGAAAAATTAGCGATTAAACTGGCTGAATTATCCAGCAGTAAAAAAAATAATACTCTTGTCGAAACGAAATCTGATACCAGTATACCTGCTGGCGGAGAGTCTGTTAATCGTGTGCTGGAACATGATAGCAAGGAATGTCTTGCCAACAAGAAAACGATAGAACGTGCTGCCGCAAATCTTGAGGAACTATTTATAAGCTCAGATTGTGATGTTAAAGATGTACCAGAAGAAGCGATAAATGTATGGGTGTTAGGTGCATCAATAGGTGGTCCGGAGGCAGTCAAACGCTTTTTGGCAAGAATACCTGCAGAATTACCGGTTAGTTTTGTGCTGGCGCAACATTTAGGTGATGGCTTTATTTCATTGCTTGCCAATCAGTTAAATTCTATTAGTCAATTTAAGGTCAAGGAAGGGGTCGCGGGTGATATTTTAAGGCATGGTGAAGTAGTTATAGTGCCTGTTAATGATCACATGGTATTGGACTCAAAAGGAAAGATTAAATTTATCGAAGAAGACTGGGCTGGTTATTATAAGCCTTCAATTGATTCTGTTATTGATGATGTAACCGCTTATTATCAAAAACAATCAGGTGTTATTATCTTTAGTGGTATGGGAGCCGATGGTGTTTTGGCCTGTCAGAAGTTTTCAGAAGAATATGAAGGAAAGGTCTGGGCACAAAGTTCTGATACCTGCGTGATCAGCAGTATGCCAGATTCTGTGCGCAAGGCTGACCTGGTCAGTTATTCAGGCTCTCCTGAAGCTTTAGCACTAAAAATAGCAGTACAGTATATGGGCAAAGATTCCTATATTGTATAAACTCAGCATACTAAATAAGTGTTCCAGGATAGTGAGCATTATTCATTTAATATTCACATCAGAACCTGTCATTCATTATTGGGCTCATATTGACATAAAATTACCCAATAATAAATGACAGGTTCTGATGTTCCGTGTATACCATTTAGGAACAGTTATTTCGCTATATTTTCAAAAATAGATAAAAAGTAGATTAATAATGAAGCACAATAGTAATGTTATTCATGGCGTTGAAGCTAAGAAATCAGGAAGCTCGACCGGGCAGGAGAATAAAGTTCGTTGTCTGACATTGAATTTTTTTAGTTATAAAATGTTGTTGCCGAATGCTTCAGTAGCAGAGGTGATAGAGCTAAAGAGTATAGAACCAAAGTTGGGTGCTCCAGAGTGGTTTGGCGGCTTAATGAATTGGCGAGATCAAGCTGTGCCTGTCATTATTTTTGAAAAAGTGATGAATAGCGATGCTTCTAAACCGCAAAGTTATCGTCGTGTGCTTATTTTGAATACACCTGATAATAAAGGTTGTTCTCCTTTTATTGCTTTAGGATGCCAGTCAATTCCAAGTTTAACATTGATTGAAGAAGAGCGTCTTGCTGCAACAGATATACAAAGTGAACAGGCAACTCATATCAAGCTTGATGGAGAAAATTATATTATTCCAAATATCTCATTACTGGAGAGCATGGTTAGTAAAGTGATGGCTGAACTCTGAATTCTATCCCAGATCACCCCATAGAAATTGCAGGATGCTTAATATAGCAAGTCCTGCTGTTTCTGTTCGTAAAACCCGCTTTCCCAGTTTTATTTCCTGAAAGTCCTGATTTACCGCCCAGTTAATTTCTTCACTGCTTAGGCCGCCCTCCGGACCAATAAAAATATTAATACTATTGGCTTGTATTGACTGTAAGTCAGAGATATTTGACTGTGCTGTTGGCGATAATAATAAGTTAAGATCGGCTTTAAATTCACCAATTTGCTTCACTTGTATCGGGGGCATTATGTTAACTAATGTAGTGCGTCCGGATTGCTCGCAGGCACTGGTGGCAATGCCTTGCCAGTGTAGTCGTTTTTTTTGCAGCTGTTTGTCGTTTAATTTTCGCAAATTTGAGCGTTGAGTAAAAACAGGAGTAATAGCGGTTATGCCCAGTTCAACAGCCTTTTGAATGGTATAGTCCATCCGTTCACTACGTGAAATTCCCTGAAAAAGATGAGTATTAATCGGGGACTCAATATTTTTGACTATAAACTTTTCAATAAGAGCAGCACAGCTGCGTTTACTGATCTCTGTTAACGTGGCCGTAAATTCACCGCTTTGTTTACCAATTGCCTGACCATTGAATAAAATAATATCGGCCCCTTTTTTCAGGCGCAAAACATTGACAATATAATTCACTAAATGAGGTGGAAGAATCAGGCTTTGGCCTGG
>WTAX01000164.1 GCA_013139395.1 Gammaproteobacteria bacterium
ACCTGCCATTCATAAATTTCCATTAAAAAAGAAATATCAGAAAATTTTATAATCAAATTAAAGAACAAAAATTGTTAGGTTCTCAGCATAAGCGATGGACAAAGCCTATGGACTTTATAGGAAAAAGAATATACTATTTTAATACACATACTATTTAAGGGGAAGTATATGTATAATTTTCTAAGTCTTTTGGGATTTCTTTTTGCTTTTTCTTTGTTAACAGGTTGTGCCTCTACTCCACCGGAACCTGGTTCGCTTTGCTGCGAAACTGCGGGTGCATGTAACTCAGGTAAAGTTGATGATGTACATAGTGCAGCAAAGCAGTGCCTGAATAAGGGTGGTACTTCTTATACTGATCCTACGATGTCTTGTGTTAAAAATGCTTGTGGATACAAGTAATACTTGTTTTTGCAACAACACAGTTAAAGTTTACAGAAGGTCTGAATAAGTCTATCTTAGGCTTATTCAAGTTGGAGGCAGTTTGTATTATGATGATCTTTTCTATCCATAAAGATTAAAATTTTATCTCTATGATATTCTGATTTCTTCGAATTATTAAAAATCTCTTGCTCTCAAATGTCTGCAGAGGGTCGACCAATGCCATTAACTTAAGGAATTAGCCAACCCTTTTGTAAGCCATATTGTACCTAAACCGATTCCTGGTTTCCCGTTTGTCTATTCTTATGAAGCTTCTATCTGGCCTATAAGCATCAACAATGGTCGCTATTTTAGCTATCAACAATCCAGACAAATTGAGTGAGGATGAATATAAAAGAAACCTGACAACATTATCTTTCAGTTGGCTAAGAGCATAGGTAAAGTTAATTCTATATTGATATTTTCTGTGTTCGTATTTTTTATCTTTAACTTTATCCGCCTCAAAAATAGCAATTGCCGCAATATTTTTTGTTAATACTTTTGCGTGAATATCTTGCATTACAGCTTCTACAGAAGTACCTGAAAAATTTTCAATAGTCAGTCGACTTTTCATTAATTTATAATCTTCTTCAACACCCCATCTTTGGAAATATAAATCTTTGAAAATTGCATAGGGATAGATTTTTTTATCAACTAAAGAAGTAGCTAATATTTCTGTTTGACCTGATGGTAACGTGATACGTATTAATCTTACTTTAACCGATGATGTGGGTAAATTTTCATCCTGGCAATACTTGAAAGATTTATCGACACAAGGCAAAAATACAGTATCTTCATTTTTACCAGAACGTAAAAATTCTTTTAAGGCATTGGATGAATTAAGTGTGACACGTGCACAAAAATTTACATTCTTTACTTGATGAAGAATATAAAACCAGACTGCAGGATAACCTCTATCATATAGGACCAAATCATTTTTCTGTGTGTATTCTAAGTGCTGAACAGCTTGAGTTCTTTCACCTGTAGAATAGGGATCAATTTGCACATTAATACTTAATTTGTTGAGTACATCGTAGAGCTGAGAAATACGCACAGCAGGTCTGATTGCATGGCTTCTCGCTTTACCAAAATACTCTAATAACTCAGGTGTCCTTGATGGATGAGTGACTGAACCATCTACGGCTAACAATCTATACCCATTCCACAGTCTAACGTGAGATGAATCATAAAATGTATCAATCAAACAGCTGTTAAGTGCTTTAAATGCGGTATATGAAAGTTTTTTTCTGGCCTTGCAGAATGCAGCTGTGGTAACAGAATTTATAGCAACAGGGCTGTCATCAACAATTTGAAAAAAACGGCTTAGTTCGCTTTGAATGGAGCCATTAACCATGTTTAGCATAAAGCTGATTAAACGAGGAAATGTGAGAGAACGATTTCGGGTAAAATCTTTTTCAGATTTGCGGTGCTGAGAAAGGAAGTCAGTTGAAAATATTTTAGTGGTTAAATTTTGTACAATTTGGGTCAAATAATGAACAATTTATAGTGCTTTTTGAAGAATTCATCGCTCTTTTCCCTAATGTTGTTATTTGTTAACGAGAATAATAACTGTAAGCTGATGAAAAAGAAACAGTTATTCTTAAGTTAATGGCATTGGAGGGTCGACAACAGACAGACTAGAAAATCTTATTGCACCTTATTCTGAGCAATTGGAAATGGCCGCTAACTGGAAGTGAGACCAAGAACCAATCTAAATATTAATAACCGCAAAAGGTCACGAAGGTTAGTTCAATGACCAGTAAGATTAGTCCCCAGATTAAAAAATAAAATATTTTGTCCTGGTAATGATAAATATTCCGGATCCGTCCCTTTGCTGCCATTTAGTGTAGAATTTATGCTAACGGCAGAACTTAAAAATCAGCCATTATAAATCGATATTACATTCAGAATTTATAGCATAAATCGATGTCTCTGTTCGTTCATAAAGAGTAAATGTCAGTAAAGGAAATAGGTAGAAATAATGGCTTTTGATTGACCTTAGCGGTCTATTAGCAGAATATTCTACTCCATTAGATTTACAGGATATACAGAAGAGTACATTTATTTCATATCATAACTACCAATCTAAAGCCGTGAAAAGCAGTACAAAGTGTATGTTGCGTGTATCCTCATATCATATTCTAGCGATCATTATGAAGTGTTTTATTAGGATGTTTCAAATCATTTCTTTCTGAGGCTTTTATTTATCTCTGGTTGTCGTACCTCTTCGAGCCGGAGAAACTTTTGGAGCTGAATAAACTCTTGGAACTGGATAAACATAGCCGTCATGACGGTAATCGTATCCGTTATCTATCTTTGTTTCTCTTGTCCTAGTGCTTTTAACGGTTGTTTTAGGTTCTGGTGGTTGATTCACAGGTATGGCTTCTGGAGACGTTGGTGTCTGATGAGCCGCATTTGGATTTACCGCTACTTCATTATTCACTTCATCAGCATTAACAGGGAGACTGATACCAAGTGTGACCAAAAGTAGAGCAGAAAACTGAGTTAATTTCATAATGTTATCCTTGATAGACTAAAGCAGTAATGGCTTATATAAGCAAACATCAACTCTATTGTTTACTAGATTAGTATAATTTTGATAGAAATATATATTCCTCTTCAAACTAAATGGCGACAGACAGCAACTTCTTTCATTGGCAATGAATAGGTCAGAAGCGAAAATGATGACTAATTCAACTCAAAATCTTTTTTTTACTAAACAAATTTTCGCTTGCGTCCCTTTGCAGTAGTTCAGGGTGTTCTCTATAGCTAACGCCAGAAATAGAAAAGCAGACATTTACTAGCTGATCAAAATTAAACCAAATTGACCTGTTTCAGACATTTTTTTAATTCAAAAAATGAGTAGGCAAGTGACTGTTCTTCAGCAAAAAGAGCCATTAGCTATTTTTTTAAAATATTACTTTAACAATTATTGAAATCTATGGAATGAAACTACTGAACTCAAAGCGGGCATTCTTGCTTGTCCAAAGTGCTAAACATTGGGAGAAATCAGTCTACTCGACCAGTCGAAGACATAAAAGTGATGGTTAAATGGATGGAAAAGATCTAGACTCTCATAATGAAGAACCCTCAAGCATCAGACAGTCAAAATGCAGAACATGATCGAAAAGGAAGTGTACTTCCTACATCACCACATGCTCTATCTGGTGACACAATTGTTAAGAAACTGAATTCTACAAAACAGGGCATCACTGCAAAAGAGGCAGAGTCCAGGTTTCAACAGTATGGCTATAACAGCCTACCACGTGCCGAGCCAGCAGCCCTGGCTATGGTTTTCCTGTATCAATTTATAAGCCCGTTGATCTATGTACTGATGGCTGCAGCCCTCTTTTCTCTGGTGATACAGGAATGGTCGGATGCGGCCTTTATTTCCGGTGTACTGCTTATCAATGCCATCATCGGAACAATACAGGAATACTCTGCCCAGCGAGCAGCGACCGCCTTGCAGAAACTCGTCACTACACAATGCCGCGTAGTGCGTGACGGTGATACATTCGAAATCAATGCTGAAAATCTGGTGCCGGGTGATATTCTGTTACTGGAGTCGGGTGACAAGATTCCTGCAGATTTACGCTTGTTATCCGGTCACGATCTTAATGTTGACGAGTCACTTCTGACTGGAGAATCAGTTTCAGTAGCTAAAAAAGCAGATGATATCCTGGAGGTTGATACCTTTCTTGGTGATCGACACAACATGGGGTTTGCCGGAACCCTGGTCGAGCGTGGCAGGGGTAGAGGTGTTGTCGTAGCAACTGGTCTATCAACAGAGCTGGGTGCGATTGCTTCTGAAGTTATTCACGGTGAATCAGTGAAACCGCCTTTGATGGTTCGCATGGATAGATTTACACACAGAATAGCTATTTTCGTTGGTCTCGCTGCTTTACTCATGTCCGTTGTGTCTTTTTCTCGTGGTATGCCCTTGAGTGAAATATTCATGCTGGCTGTGGCCCTTGCGATTTCTGTTATTCCTGAAGGTTTGCCGGTCGCACTTACTGTGACACTTGCCATTGGCATGCGACGCATGGCAAAAAGAAACGTCATCATTCGTCGTCTCCAGGCGGTTGAATCTTTGGGTTCATGCACCTATATCGCTACCGACAAGACGGGTACACTGACCGTCAATGAACTAACGGTTCGACGTATTAGTTTTCCCAACGGTGATACATGGAAAATTTCGGGTAAAGGTATGGTACCTGTGGGTGATATCAACCCACCACATACACCACCAGAAGATAATGAACTGGCGTTACTGGAACGTTTGTGTCTCACATCAATTCTGACTAATGATGCTTTTCTGGGAAAGCAAGACCACCAATGGATTCATTCTGGTGATGCCGTTGATGTGGCCTTGCTGGTCATGGCAAACAAAGTGGATATCATCAAAGCACAAACAATTAATACTTTTCCCGAGGTAAGCACGCTACCCTTTGAGTCAGAGCACCTTTTTTCAGCCAGTCTCAATCAAATTGGGAACAGGCGCTGTATATTTGTCAAAGGTGCAGTTGAGAAATTGTTGCCCATGTGCAACACCATGGCATTACCAGGTCAGGATATTGCTATCGATATTGCCAGTCTAGAGCAACAGGCACATAAACTTGCCCGCCATGGCTATCGCGTACTAGCCATGGCGACAGGCGATACAGAAACACCCGATGGAGATTTCTGTGAACAGCATCTGCATGGTCTGACACTGCTTGGTCTGGTTGGCATGATTGATCCTTTGCGTGCAGGGGCAAAAAAGGCGGTAGAAAATTGTCGTAAAGCTGGTATTAAGGTAGCAATGGTTACCGGTGACCATCCGGCCACTGCAATGGCCATCGCCAAAAAGCTGAGATTGACAACTCATGAAAAACACATTGTCACGGGACCAGAACTGCGTGCTGCAAACAGCCTAGAAGAAATCGATAAGCTTACCCAGCATGCACATGTGTTTGCACGCATTGCTCCTTCACAAAAACTCGATATTGTCCATTCACTGCAGCGTAACGGACACTTTGTTGCAGTTAGCGGTGATGGTGCTAATGATGCACCTGCATTAAAAGCGGCCCAGGTTGGTGTTGCAATGGGCAAAGCTGGTACAGATGTTGCTAGGGAGGCGGCGGAAATCATCATTGCGGATGATAACTTTAATTCTATCGTCGCTGGAGTAGAAGAAGGACGTATATCGTATTCCAATGTACGTAAAGTTATTTTTCTATTGATTTCAACCGGTGCTGCTGAGCTGGTTCTGTTTACGCTAGCTTTGATTAGCAGCCTTCCCCTGCCTTTACTTGCAGTGCAGCTGCTATGGCTTAATCTGGTGACCAACGGTATTCAGGATGTTGCGCTGGCATTTGAACCGGGTGAAGGTGATGAATTAAAATATCCGCCCCGCGAACCTAAAGAATTGATATTCAATCGTATTATGGTTGAGCGCATAATCAGCTCTGCTTTGGTCATAGGTATTGTGGCATTTTACCTGTACAAGACTATGCTGGATTGGGGGTATACGGTTGAGGAGGCACGTAATAGTACTTTACTGCTGATGGTGCTGTTTGAGAATATTCACGTTTTCAACTGTCGTTCAGAAACATTATCTTTATTCCGGCATGATCCGATGCGCAACCGTATACTGCTATTCGGCACAGTTATTGCCCAATTGATACATATTGGTGCAATGTACATACCCTGGTTCAGTTCTGTGCTGGGAATTCAACCCATTTCGATAGAACACTGGTTCAAACTGCTAGGACTGGCTCTGACAGTGACCGTCATTATGGAACTACATAAGCTCTGGTTGTGGTGGAATAGAAAAGCTAAAAATAAATTACCAGTCCAGCTGTAATCATCTAATGATCTTTAGCCTCTCAGTGTAGGGGTATTGTAAATATCACTTAATTAATTGAGAGTTTTATGTATTGAAAGGTGTACTTGATCGACAAGATAGAACTCATTCAACAACTGGATTAAAATGGCTATTATAGGGTGACATCCAATTAAATTATATTCTTTACTAGAAAAATCATTTAACTCTCGCTTTGTTCAAATTGTCTCCTTTGGAGATCAGAGCCTTAAAATTCACAAACATCCATTTTTAAAATTCATGCAATATTAGTATTCTATAAAAGACAGCAAAGTCACTAGAACAGTCAGATTGCACTGAACACATCAGTTGTTTCTTTTATGTTAATTTTGGTCACTCAGCCGCTTAATTTTATGGCTGCTTTCGGGAAACTTGAGAATCAATTTCATATATCTTGAACGGCAGGAATAGGTCATCAAGACCAATTAGCGGATAAAACTAAATTTTTTGAGACCCGAATACAGCTCTTGGTACGTTCACGTCCCATTACAGCGATTCGGTAATTTTATCCTGAAAATGATCCAGAGCAAAAAGCTGCCATTTTATAATCGATAAAATATTTAATTTTCAGGTATCCACATTTGGTTACTATTACCAAAACCCTGCCATTTCAGTTATTACTGATAAAACAGACAACTGCTGCCATACACCTGCCATTCATAAATTTCCATTAAAAAAGAAATATCAGAAAATTTTATAATCAAATTAAAGAACAAAAATTGTTAGGTTCTCAGCATAAGCGATGGACAAAGCCTATGGACTTTATAGGAAAAAG
>WTAX01000304.1 GCA_013139395.1 Gammaproteobacteria bacterium
ATAATAAATACAATACGTAATGCTCAATGGGAACAGAAGTATCAGGATTATAAAGAAAGTATGACTGAAGTGAGTAAAATGCGTCGCACAGTGACCCAATTTGAAGACAATTGGGCTTTGTTTATTGAATATCCACGAGCGGATGTGATGGCAGTGATAAAAAAACTCAATACTATTATTCCTAAAAACAGCTGGATAAAAGGTTTTGAATTAAAAAGTGGTGTGGTTGAAATTGATGGTTATAGTCCAAATCCTACCGAAATTCTGGAGCTGATATCACGTCAAGCAGAATTTGAACAAGTGGCTTTTAACCAGAGAACCCGAACTGAGAGAGGCAAAAGTAATGAGCATTTTGGTATTACTTTTCACTTAAATAGTATTAATATGGAAGCCTACCAGGAAAAACATTTTCCTGTGAATTAACTTTTGTTAATTAAAGACGCAGAATTAAACTGGATGACTAAAAAAGAAAAACAATTATTATGGATCTTTCTGGCTATTTTAGCAGTAGGCGTCATTGTGCGAGGGATCCCCTTTGCTGTTAAATCGTATCAGTCTGGTCTTATGGCAGTTGACGAATCAAAGGAAAAAATAAATCGTCTTAAGAAGCTTCAGGCTCGTGAACAGTATTGGCAAACAGAATTTAATAAAATTAAAAAAAAGGAGCAGCAATTATTAAAGCAGCTTTTTGTTGGAAATTCTCCGGAACTTATCGCTGGCCGTGTTCAGGAAAGGCTTAAGACGCTGGCAAGGCAGAGTGGTATTAAAGTCGATTCCATGAATCTTCCGGATTTACAACAAACTGATGACTGGCTCTTGATTAGTCAAACTATGACATTTAAGGCGTCAACCGAAAACTTAATGAAATTACTGAAAATGATTAAACAGTCAAAATCAACTCTGATTGTAGAAGACATTAAGATGACCTCATTCCGGAAAATCCTCAATTGCACGATTAAAATTATTGGCTTCAGTCACTCAATGACAAAACAGGGAAGTGATTCCTGATGGAACTGGATTTAAATATTTTCTCCGCGTTACTGGTTCCTGCCGGGATTGCACCAGATAAAGATTTTTTTCAGTCTGGAAGGCTGATTTATATTGATTCTCCAGAAGCCGAATTAAGGGCGAAGATCCGTTATACCATGGGGCAGGAGATTGAATTTGTCCCGGAAAATGAAGAGGATGTTTCCCGATTAATAAAGCATTGGCGAGCTGAGTTAGCACCTGAAATAGGCGAAGAACAGGAAAATGACGTCAATTTTAGTGAAGATGATCTGCAAGATCTTTCATCAGATGCCCCGGTCATTCGCCTGGTCAACCATCTGTTTGAGCGAGTGCTTGATTTAAATGCCAGTGATATTCATTTTGAACCAGAAGAACACAGCTTTAATGTACGCTGCCGTGTTGACGGTATCATGCAGCAGATAGAAACTTTGCCTGTGAGAGCACAGCTTCCCGTGACTTCACGGCTGAAATTAATGGCAAAGCTGGACATCGGTGAAAAGAGACTGCCTCAGGATGGTCGAATTGACTACAGTCTTGGTCAGAAAAAAATTGATATGCGTGTATCAACACTGCCGGGTGTTCATGGAGAGTCAGTGGTTTTACGTATTCTTGATCGCAGTGATATTCAGGTAAAACTGGAACAACTGGGGATGCCTCCTCAAGTGCTGGATAACTGGCAGAAATTGATTAAGCAGCCTCATGGTATGATATTGGTGACCGGGCCGACGGGGAGTGGTAAAACCACAACTCTTTATGCCACACTGGAGAAAATCAGTACCAAACAACAAAAAATGATCACGGTAGAAGATCCGGTGGAATATCAACTGGATGGGATCACACAGATACAGGTCAATAGTAAAATCGGCCTGAGTTTTGCCTCCGGACTGCGTTCCATTGTTCGTCAGGATCCGGATGTGATCATGATTGGTGAAATACGAGATCATGAAACTGCAGCTATTGCCATTGAGTCCGCTCTGACCGGCCATTTAGTCTTTTCCACCCTACACACCAATGATGCAGCGGGTTCCATTAGTCGTTTACAGGACATGGGAGTTGAGCCCTATTTAATCAGTTCCAGTTTACTGGCAATTCAGGCACAGCGATTAGTACGGAAAATTTGTCCATCCTGCGGCGGCAAACACACAATGACTGAAATAGAAACAAAACTACTGGAACTTCAGCCCGAAGAAGTTTTTCTCGTTCATCGTGGAGAAGGCTGTAATCAATGTGCCGGAACTGGATATCGTGGTCGTATTGGACTCTATGAATTATTGATTATCAGTGATGAGATCCGTTACCTGATTAATACCGGTGCGGATGCCAATGTCATTCGTAAAAAAGCAGTTGAGCAAGGCATGCTGACTCTGAGGCAGGATGCTCTAAACAAACTGACTCATGGTTTAACCACAGTTGAAGAAGTTGTCAGGGTAACTAAAGCAGTATGAGTCTCAATTATTATGATTATCAGGCCTACAATAGCCAGAGTGTACTGGAAAAAGGCCAGCTCAGTGCTGAAAGTGAGCAGGAGGTTGTTAATGTCCTCAAAGGTAAAAAGTTAACGCCTATTAAGATTACATTATCAGATCTTCAGTCTCAGCAAAAGACTCAGAAAAAAGGTATGGCAAACTCTGAGCTGATTGATTTTACCCAGGGACTAACGACTCTGATGGATGCCCAGATGCCGATTGATAAAGCATTGCTTTTGCTGGAGGGGCTCTCAGAATCTGCCTCAACCAGGCAGCTCATCGAAGCCATTCGCCGCGATGTAAAAGAAGGTAAAACTCTGGCTCAGGCAATGGAAGCCAGGAAAAATGTATTTTCAAACATGTATGTCAGTATTATCAGAGCGGGAGAGGAAGCGGGGATCCTCAATCAGTTGCTGCCTTCACTGGAACGTTTTATGATTGATTCTGCAGAAACACGGCGTTTCATTATTGCGGCACTGGTCTATCCGGCAGTGCTGTTTATTGTCGGTGTTGTGTCAGTTATTATCATGCTGGCCTTTGTGGTGCCTCAATTTGCCACTCTGTTTGAAGATGCAGGGACTCGAATTCCACCCTCTGCCGCTTTTTTGCTGGCATTAAGTGAATGGCTGCAGTCCTGGGGATGGACATTACTCCTCATACCGATTGGAATTTACTATTTCTGGAAAATGTGGGGTAATGGTAAAGAAAGAAAGCAGCATCGTGACGGTTTTTTATTAAAGCTGCCCATTTTGGGGAAATTACTACTGTATAAAGATACGGCAAACTTTGCTCGAACCCTGGGTTCATTGTTGTCAGCAGGTATTCCTTTGCTGCGAGCTTTGAAAATAACACGAGGTGTGGTTGAAAATACCCAGCTGGTGGATGATTTAACTAAAGTGGAAGTGGACGTTCAGTCAGGTGTTACTTTAGGACAGGCTCTGGATAACAGAAAAATATTTCCTGTACTATTATATAAACTAATCAGTGTGGGTGAAGAATCAGGCCGAACAGCCAGTATTCTGAATCAGTTGGCGACAACCTTTGATGGTTATGTTAAAAATCTGATTGCAAAGTTGGTTGCCTTACTGGAACCTTTATTAATCCTTTTTTTGGGGATTATGGTCGGTGGAATTGTGATTACCATGTTGTTGGCGGTATTCAGTATTAGTGATGTGGGAATGTAGAGGGAAAAAAGTGTGATTGACACGGTAAAAAATAAAAATATGAATCATTCATCAAGGCAAACTGAACATCGGACTGTGCGCTATTCAGGCCGATATAGAAAGTATAATATATTGTTGGCTGCGCTTTTTTTAGCAGCCTGTCAAACAGTTCCTGAGCAAGATGAATCAAGTCAGACAACGAATAATGTGCTGCATGATCCGTTTAAAAAGGAATCGTCTCAACAGCCGATAGAGCAAAAAACAAGTCCTCAGAATGTGGTGTTGAAACAAGAGTCAGACCAGTCTGCCAAAAAGTCCAAAGCGGATTACACTCAATCCCGACCACCTATGTCTGCAGCCACAAAAAAGCGCCTGAAAGCGCATGCTCAGCAATTAAGCAGCAACGGTTCCATGCCTCAGGTTCAATACCAGCAAGTGATGGCACCTGATGTACCGCTAAAATCATCAGATGTGCAGTCTGATGTGAAATCAGCACCGCTGCAACTGGACTATGAGCAAGTAGAAATTCGACAGATCCTGGAAGAATTTGCTGATTCTATGGCTATGTCCATTATTATCGACCCTAGTATTTCTGGCAGTGTTACTATGCGTACAGCCCCTAATTCGGAGTTGACTCAGGATGACCTGTGGCCATTACTACAGGTCCTGCTTAGTGAAGCGGGTGTTACTCTGGAAAAACGTAATGGTGTTTATTACGCTAAAAAATCTCAACAATTTATACCCTCGACTATTGGTATGGCGTCTATTTTAGATAACACAGATGCTTCTCTGGTTATGCAGGTGACGCCTTTAAAACATATTTCTATTGATGCTGCACTCACGGTTCTAAAACCTATTACCAGTGATATGGGTCGAATTGTGCCAGTGCCTAATTTAAATACCTTGCTGATTGTGGATAATCCGGAACAACTCAAGCGTGTTAATGGTTTGTTGTCTCTGATTGATGCTGATCCGTTCAAACATCGTGGCATTCGTTTGTATAAAATCAGGGAGGCAGAAGCAAAAAATGTTGCTCAGGAGCTCAATGATATCCTCAAGCTGATTGAGGGTGAAAAGCCGGCCTATCAGGTTATAGGACTAGAACGGATCAATGCATTACTGGTGGTTGCACCACCTGGGCGTGGATTTAAAGATGTCAGCCGCTGGGTGGATATTCTGGATGCGGGTGCTGATGAAGCACTTGAGGAGCAGATTTTTATTTATAAATGCAAAAGTCTGCAATGCACCGCTCTGGCAGGGACTCTGAATGCCATTTTTGAACAAGAGGATAAAAGTGTAAAGAAAGAAGCAAAGGATGAAGTGGATAATCCCAATGAATTTAAAACCGTCAGCAAAGAGTCCTTATCCGTTGCAGCGAGAACCAAACCCGTTAAAGAAGAAGTCCGAAAGAGTGTCAAAAGTAATGTAGTGGCTTCTGCCAATATTAAAGTGACTATTGTTGCTGATGAAGACAGCAATGCCTTGCTGGTTCGCACTACAGCCAAGGATTACAAACACCTGCTGGAAACAATCCGCACACTGGATGTCGTGCCGCTGGAGGTGCTTATCAATGTGGTTATTGCTCAGGTTACCTTGTCAGATTCACAGTCGTTCGGCATTGACTGGTCTTATTTCGGCAGCTCAGGTACACTGATTCGAACCAATTTTGGCCAGAATCCGAGTGGTGATAGTCTCGGACTTACCATTGACCGGCTGACTAGTAGCTGGCGTGTGACATTAAATGCGCTGGCCCAGGAAAGTGATGTCAATATTCTTTCCAGACCCTCGTTATTAATTACCAATAATCAGGAAGGTGTCATCAATGTCGGTAAGGAGGTGCCGGTTGAAACATCTAATACGACCAATACCAACTCTGACGAGTTCAATGTCACCCAGCAAATAGCGTATCGAAAAACCGGTATTGAATTGACAGTTACACCGAAAATTAATGACGACGGTATTGTCAGTATGGTGATTAAGCAGAGCTTGTCTGCCATCGAGGGGCAAACAGAAGGTGGAGATGCAGGCCTGAACCCAACGTTTACCAATCAGGAAATTAATACTTCGGTGGTGGTCAAAGACGGTGAAACAATTATTTTAGGTGGTTTAATAGAAACGGTTGAAGTGGAAGGTGAATCCGGTGTGCCGCTGTTAAAAGATATACCGCTTATGGGCAATTTATTTAAATCACAGGCAACAGAAATGGAGCGGCGCGAACTTATTTTGATTATTTCGACTCGAATTGTGAATCCGGAAGGTGATTATGATAGTTTTAATAACGCCTTTAAAAATCGTTATTATGCGGCAGCCGAATATCTTGATGAGCAATTGGATGATAATAAACGTAAGACACGGAAAAGAAAATGATAAACCAGCAAAAGGGCTTTACTCTTATTGAATTATTGATCGTAATGGCAATTCTGGCCTTACTTGCCGGACTGGTGGGACCGACATTATGGAATAAATTAGCGGGTGCCAAGCGTGATGTGACAGCCACACAAATAAAAAATCTTGAGTCATCACTGGATTCCTACCGCCTGGATATGGGCAAATTTCCTAAAGAACTGAATGAATTGCTTGAAGATTCCACGGGAAAATCAGCCTGGGATGGCCCTTATATGAGAAAAATTCCCAAAGATCCCTGGGAAAATGCTTATCAATATGTCTCGCCTGGACAACACAATAAAGACTATGATCTGTATTCTATGGCGGCGGATGGCCAGGAAGGTGGTGAGGAAGATGATAAAGATATCACCAATTGGGAATAATGGTTAAGCATTCAAACGGCTTTACCCTGATGGAGCTGATGATTGTTATGGCAATCATCGCTATTGCCAGCGCAGTGATCATTCCACGCATAGGCAGCAATGATGGTAAATTATATCGTGCTCAATTACAAACTCTGACAGTTGCTCTAAATTATAATCGTCGCAGTGCAGTGGTAATGAACCGACCTTTTGAGATGACTCTATTCCCTTTTACAGAAAATAATCTGCCCCATGACAGTACTAACAAGCAAAAAAAAGGTGACTGGGCCAGTCAGGGTGCAGATATTCAGTGGCAGTCAGGCACACAAAAACTGCATAATAAAGTATTTAAAATTAAGTATTTTCCTCAAGGCGGAGCGACGGGGGGAATCATAAGACTCCAGCAAGGTCGTTTTATTGCCCGACTGATCATTGACGGCATCACCGGTAAAGTCACTATAGAAGAAACACACAATGATTCAGACAGCTAGATCAGCGGCTAAACAAAGGGGCTTCACACTGCTTGAAGTACTGATTGCTATTACCCTGACTGCGCTGGTACTGGGTAATCTGTTCGCTTTACAAAGCCAGAGTAAGCGCCTGAGTTATAAGGCACAAGTGAATTTGCAAAAAAATATAAATCAACGAGCCTATTTTAATGCGGCCTGGATAAATGATCGTCAGCTGGATTCCTATATGGACGAACTATCCCGCCATTCAGACTACTCTGTTAATAATAAATCAGCACTAAAAAAGCCCGAGACACAAGTCAAACCTTTAAACTTTTCTCTTGAATCATTTGCTATTGTGAACCAGAAAAATGAAGTGCTTCTCAATAGTGTTCGCTTTAAAGAAAGCAATGCATCCCGATAGTAGTGATGAGCTGACATTGATTATGAGTAAAAATTATCATTCTTTATCGCTTGTAAAGCAAACCAGAGGGTTTACTTTACTGGAGCTGCTGATTGCCATTAGCCTCAGTGCGGTACTGATGACTGTTCTTGTGGCTGGTTTAAGCCAAATTAGCCGTGATTTTGAAAAACAGGGAGAAAGTCTGGACCAAAAAATTGATGAATCACTATTATTACTGCAATTGGAAAAAGCCATTCTTGGTACCGTTGTCTATCGTTTCAAGAAACAAAGTCTGGCCAGGGAAGACTTATTTTTTGAAGGCAGTAAGACAGAACTGAGCTGGGTTTCTACTGTTTCACCAGGTCGTAACAATAGTCTGACGTTCTGGCATCTGGATGCAGATGATGATCAAGGTTTCAGGTTAAATGTACTACCGGCATATCCGGGCAATTTGCATCAACAGCTGGAAAAAGCGCAAGCTGAAGAAGAGCAGCCAATGATTTATTTTAAAGACTATAAGATCTCACTGCATTATCTGGGTGTTACGATAAATCAAAAAAAACAGTGGTACAGCCGCTGGTCGGGAAAAGATAAAAATGAGTTACCGCTGGGTGTAAGAATACAATTTGAACCCACAGAGAATAGTTCTGAAAGTGATATGGGTTTTTCAGTCTTCAGCTTTATTCGTGTCCTCGCCAATGTTAAATAAGCAGACAGGCAAAAAAATGCAGGGTGCCATTCTTATCATGGTACTGTGGATGATTACTCTGGGTCTGATTCTGGTGACTGCCGTTGCGACAAATGTTCGTTTATCTGCAATGACGGTTATTCATCATCAGGAGGCATTGCAGGACTGGAGTGCAATACTGGACGCCATAAATAAGGCGCACATGGAGCTGGTTATTGATAAAATGCCGAAAATCAAAGCTAAAAAAACCAGTTTATATAACAGGGAGAGTGAAGAATATCGTTTTGATGGTCGTCCTGTTTCATTAAGTTATAAAGTACCGGAAGGCATTACGGTACGTATTTATAATCTGTCAGGGAAAATTAATATTGCCCGTCTGGATCAAAATAAACTGACCAGGCTGCTTGAACAGCAATTGGGTGAAGGCAATAAAAAAATACCTGAGCTGGTGGATGCCTGGTATGACTGGATAGATGCAGATCTTCTTAAACGTCTCAATGGTGCCGAAGCAGCCTTTTATAAAAAAGAAAACAAGGGTTATGAACCCCGTAATGGAGCTTTTGCCTCAGTGGATGAAATCCGCTGGATTAAAGGTTTTGCTGAGGCGTTTGCTGATATTGATGTCGGCACGGTGTTTACTCTCTGGGGATATACCAGCGGAGCGGTGAATCCTAATATGGCAACCCGTGAAACTCTCCTTATGCTTCCCGGTATGAATGAGAAGCTGGCCGATAAGCTCATCAAGGCTCGAAAAACTCAACCTTTTAAAAGTATGGCTGATGTCAGTGTTCATCTTTCACCTATTACTGTACAACGGCTAGCGGGCTGGTTTGCTTTTCAAAAATCCAGTTATTACTCCATTGTGGTCTACCCGAACAGTATTGCAGAAAAAACTAAAAAATTTCAGACAATTTATGCCTATAGGGAAGAAGTTCGAGTGGACAATGCCGCAAAGAAACCACAGATATTACGCGTGACCCCCTACGCAAAAGTAACCATAGAACATTAATCTATCAGGATAAAAAAAGGCCCATACAGTTAACCGTATGGGCCTTTGCTTTGCTTAAAGTAAAACTACTGCAATGCGGTTGTGTGACAATCAGTACACGTTACCATCGTACCTTTGGAGTAGTCTTTGGTCAGGCCATCCTGGCCATCAAAGTCTGTTTTAAGACCAAGGCGTTCAGTCGCGGCAAGTGCCAGCACAGAGCCTTTACCCTCTGCACCATGACAGGCGAAACAGGCGTCCGGATCGGATTCCGCCAGACCACCATGATTTTCGACAAACTTGGTGTTGCCGACCGGATGTAAACCATGTGGACCACCAAGATTATTCTCCATTTCACCAGTATGGCAGGTTGAACATTCAATAATGGTACCAGTATGTCCCTGCAGCTGGTTTGACGTTACATTGTCATTTGCCTGAGGATTCTTATTCGGCCAGATACCATGAGTTGCGCCATGACAGGCCTCACAGAAAATACCCTCGTGACCGGTACTTACGCGGTAGAGCATAGGATTGCCGATACGTGGATCATCAGGGCCGGTAACGGCTGGATTGTCAGCTTTAATCACGTTTTCAGCAAAACGCTTATTGGTTGGAACAATAGGAGTTGCCTTAGCATCACCACTTAAATAAGCCTGAAAGAGACGAATGCCATCTGTGTTTGTGTTGCTATCCACATTGTTAACTACTGTGCCTGGTGTGCCTGCCAGGTTGTCCAGCGCATCACCCGTATGACAGGAACCACATCCCGGTTCATTGGCCCAGGGAACCCGAGGCTGATCTGGATTGGTGTAGAAATCTCCACCCAGTTCGAAAGCACCAGGATTATCCAGGCTGATGTTTCGAGTGAAGTCATTACCTACCTGTTCCATATCACCATGACAATCCTGACAGAGCATACCGCCATTGGACATAGCTCCACGCAGACAGTCAGTTCGGCGGCCAGGATGACATTGATAACAAGTTTCTTCTAATACATCTCTACGTTCCTGATGATTTTCGATCACACCAAGATCATTCTTGATCGCTGCAGGCATATCTGGAAACAGCTTATTGCCTTCAGTGTCAGTAACGGTACCATGATGACTATGCATTACATTAGACATGGATCGATGTTTAATCTGATCACGACCATTGTGAAGATTATTATCGGGATCATTTTCAGGTCCAAGCGGGCCCAGTTGAGCTAAATCTAAGGCCGGTGTGTAATGGCATGTTTGACAAACCACAGGCTTAAACTCTATAGAACCTGGCGGATCATCCTGGCTGGTACCAATAATAAGACTGGTATCATGTTTTTGGTCATGCAGGCGCAGCAGGTTCATATCTGCAGCCCATTCTTTACTGACATCCATAGGCACGTTTGCCATATCATCGATTGATAGTGCAATTTGAGTTAGTTCAGCAGTTGCTGAGCCATTGCCGCCATCTACCGGAGCGTTGTGGCAGAAACCACAATTGGCTTCACCTGAAATAGGCACCACCGTGTCGGTAGAAGCCAGAACTACGCCGCCGCTAACTGCCTGAATCCGATATAGCGGCCAGGGATTCTCACGTCCGAAGTCATCGTAGGCTGTTAGCGGTATACCAGCCGCCTCAAACCAGTCTACACCCTCAGAAACATAGCCGAATTTAAAACCGGGAGCAATAAAGAAGGGCTGATCAGTGACAAACTGTGTAAATTTCTGGGGATCATTGAGGCTATAGGGGCCAAGGATACCTGGCATAAACTGTTGAGTGGCTTCTAGTGCTGGAGGAGTATGTAGATGCAGTAATTCCACATTCGGCATGGGCAGGCCAATATCAGCTAGAACATAAAATGGTGCTCCTGCAAGCGGCGTTAGAGGGTCGCTGGTAAATGGATTCGCTGGTGGATAGAAAGGATCATAGGCACCTTGCTGCACTGTATCCCAAAAATTGGTTTTATAAACACTGCCATCAGCTAACATGCTGG
>WTAX01000219.1 GCA_013139395.1 Gammaproteobacteria bacterium
CTGGAAGATTTTTCCCACCTCTGGCTCAGTTTTATTTTTCATAAGCATGTTGGTAAAGGCTGGAATACCACAGTAAAGCCGCCTCGACTTGATGGTAAACAACGCTTTGGCGTGTTTGCCACACGAGCGAGTTTCCGACCCAACCCAATTGGTTTGTCTCTGGTCGAAATGGATTCAATAGAGCAGAAAAATGGCAGATTATTTATCCACATAAAAGGGGCTGATTTAATGGATCAAACGCCTATTATTGATATAAAACCCTACGTCCCTTATAGCGATAGTATTCCTGATGCAAAAGGTGGATTTACTGATCATATCAAAGAACAGGAATTACATATTTCTTTTTCACAAGAGGCAGAAAATGACTGTCAAGAAGCAGCAAAGAAATACCCAAAAATTAAGGAATTTATCAACCAGTTATTAGCACTTGATCATAGAGCTTATTACTATAAAAAAATTAATAAAATATATTCGACAAAAGTTTATGATTTTGATCTGAAATGGAAAATTAATGACTCTGAGGTTGATGTTATTAGTTTAAAGCTCTGCTGAAAAAATCATTCCACAACAATACAATTACGGCCGTTATTTTTAGCTTTGTACAGCATCTTATCAGCACGGTGGATGAGATCATTGGCACTCATAGTCTGTGTATGATCAATTTGTGCGATACCGATACTAATGGTTGCAGGAATTTTAACCTGTTCAACGATAAAGTCATTTTTATTAACAGCAGTCAGAATTTTTTCAGCAAAAAAGCGTGCTTGTTCAGAATTAGTTTCAGGTAACAAAATAACAAACTCTTCTCCCCCATAGCGTGCAAATATCTCATCCTTACGAATGTACGGCTTAATCTGCTGGCATAAATCACGTAAAATCATATCGCCAGATAAATGACCGTATTGATCATTAATCTTCTTAAAATGATCAATATCAAAAATAAGAAGTGACAATGGACGTTGGTGACGTTGTGAACGTGTGACTTCACGTTCAAGCATTTCCATAAAAAAACGTTTATTAGGAATATTGGTCAAACCGTCAGTTATCATCATGGAATAAATTTCTTCGTGGTATTGTTTTTCAATGTGACCACAGCTTAAAAATTTAAATATAGTATGACCAATGCGGATCAGATCGCCAGAAGCTAAATGACTCTCAGATATTTTTTTATCGTTGATAAATGTTGAATTACAACTATTTGAATCACTGATGATAAAAGCATTTTCAAAAAATTTAATTTGCGCATGTTGACGTGAAACTGATCGATCCGCTAATTCTATATGGCAGTGCTTGTCGCGGCCAATGTTAATAGTGTCTTGCGGCAAATGGAAGATCCCTTCACCAATACTATGAGGATAAATACGAACGAGACAGGCTTCGGGCTGATCATCCTTAAGAAAGGAGGGAAAATGAGTAAAACAAGTAGTTTGCTGTTCGGTATTATTCATAATGAAGAGAGTAAAATGGCTGACTTATGTATTTTAATTTATTAGTAACTATTCAGCGTACTTTTTACAAAAAGCGTGTGGTTGCTTATTTTTCTGACTTTGATTGTCTGAGCGCAGCGAGTTTTCAAAGTTATAAAAATAAGTGGCCATAGGCTTAACAAATATCATTTAGAAATACATGCTGAATAGTTACATTTATTATTGAAAAATAATAGCATAAAATGAAATATTGGTGGGAAATATATTGGCAATTACTGTTTTACTTCCGCCTCAGCTTGCGGAACACTCCATACTAATAAAATATTTATCGATTCCTGTTCTACTTTTCAACAAGCGGCTCAACTGTGGTGTGAACAAAATCGTCAACATGATAGCCTAAACCTGTATGTAAGGAGTAAATAATGCTTTAACCTAAAAGATGGAAATCTTCAAATACGGTAATGGTAAAATGAAGTTGAGCTTATCTGAATTCAGCAGTCGTCAATGCATGTTCGATTTCTTCCTGTTTGTTTTGCTTTATACATGGTTTTATCGGCTATATTGAGAAATGTACTGATGTTCATTTGCTCGTCAGTTAACTCGGTAATGCCGATACTAATGGTGTAATGTGGTATTTGTTGTTCAGCATTTTCTGAATGTTTGTCGATATATGTTCTTAAACGTTCCGCTAAATCAAAGGCTTTTTTTGTGTGAGTTTCCGGTAAAATGACCAGAAATTCTTCTCCGCCATAACGCCCAATGGTGTCATTCCTACGCATTAAAGAGCTCATTTTACGGGCACAATCGATCAGGGTTTTATCACCAATATTATGACCGTGAGTATCATTTATCACTTTAAAAT
Organism: Gammaproteobacteria bacterium; assembly: GCA_013139395.1. Lineage (GTDB taxonomy): Bacteria > Pseudomonadota > Gammaproteobacteria > GRL18 > GRL18 > GRL18. Next base: position 2,290 of record WTAX01000219.1, read on the forward strand.
TATCAATATCAATAAACAAAATGGTGACAGGGGAGTGGTAACGATAAAATCGAATCATTTCCTGATTTAAGCGCCACATGATTTCTCTGCGATTAACCAGGCTGGTCAGTGGATCATGGCTTGCCATTCGTCTGAGTTTTCGTTCCAGATCACGTCGCTTGCTGATATCACGAACAATAGCAATGACGGTCCAGTGATGGTCAATTTTTACTGATGATAATGATAATTCAACAGGGATTTCTTTTCGGGATTTATTTAATACAATGATTTCAAATGTTTTATCAGGAATTGAAAATTTTCCAGTTTCAGCAAAGTGTCTGAATAAACGCCTAAACACTTTTTGATAGCGTGATGGTATCAGAAAATCATTAACATTAACTCCTAAGGCCTCTTTTTTAGAGAAGCCGAATAATTTTTCAGCACCGGCATTCCAGAATTCTATTGACCAGTCATCTTTCATTAATATGATGGCATCGTAGGCTGCTTCTGCGACAGCGGCTAACTTTTGTTCGGTTTGGTGTAATTGTCTTTCAAAATGTTGCTGCAGCTTGCGTTTATTATGACTTTCCAACTCTCGAATAATGGATGGAATTAACCTGAAGCGGTTATTTTTTGAAATGTAGTCCTTAGCCCCCAGGCGCATCATACTGATCGCTTTTTCTTCACTGGCTTGTCCGGAGACGACGATGGCCGGGATGTCACGGTCAGTTGCTTTGAGTATTTGCAATGCCTGTTCGGCACTAAAGTCGGGCATAAAATAATCAACCAGAGCAATATCCCACTTAATAGATGATGCTAAAGCCGCCTGCATGTCAGGCTGATTACCAACCCGCTTAATGCCGGATGATAAACCTTCCTGTAATAACTCATTTTCAAGAAGATACTGTTCATCTTCAGAATCATCGATCAGTAATATGTGCATCATGTAAATGCCGTTTTTATGTTTTTATTAGAAAGCAAATTAACTGGTTTGTAAAATATAAATCCCTCTTTTTTAGTGTAGTTCAAAAAGAAATACTTAACACGGTTAAGCATGGAAAGAATAAATTAAGTGATGTGCAGAGTTGAAGATGAAGCAGCTGGTCTGGAGTTCATTGCTCTGGCAGAGTAGGGATGCAGAGCAATGAGTCAGCACAGTCGTGGTTTATCACATTGACTATTATTTTATTTTGCGAGCTTCCAGATAAAAACGTTTTTCATCGGCTTCACCCATAGAGAAGGTTTTTCTGGGTAGAGCACCATCAAAAATTATCGTTTTAAATAAACTGTGCTTTGAGATCGGCGGGAAGAAAAAGCCCATATTACCTTCCTTAACACCCAGCTCTTTCACTACATCATCACCATGAATAAAATCCACTTTACCGCCATTTTTATCCAGATAATCAGTTAAAAAAGACTCAATGGTTGCTAATTCAAGAGTAAAGACAGGGTTTTCAATTTGAATATAACCATAACCATCGGCATGATTAAATGGCACAATATGAACGTGGTCTAAATCTGCTATCTTCGCTCTGCTCATGGCATCCTCAGCATTCTCACAATGACAAATACTACAGTTGCCGGCAAAATGAGTGTGCATGTCTTTGAGCAGTTGTTCAGGATCGACATTGAAAATAACACGATGGATGGGTTCAAATTGTAAACCTTCATCATGAATATTAACCAGTTCAACTAATGCGTAGCGAGCAGGATTATCCATCATAGCGTGTGGAAACTCAGCATCTTCCTTAATTTTTTCCCAGATGGCTTTGGCTGTGGCTAAGGAGTGGTTACCATCACCCATGGCATACAAAAGAACATCTTTACCCCGGGCATTATATTTGTCAGCAAAAACGTCAGGTGATGCGAGTGTTTCTAAAGCATCTGCTACCTGTTGGATTAACTCGGGCGTATCAATGGCATAACCTTTAATGTGACCGCTATTCATCATTAACTCAAAATCATAGAGTTTTTCAGGGTTTTGTTCAAATAATGGTTCAATGACAGTACGCTTAGGATCATCAATAAGCACCATAATGTGAGGCAATTCAATCGCTGCATCCTGTCTCACTTTAATGCGTGGCGGCAGGCGATCAACAATGGTACCTTCAGTGGCACGAATTAATGTTTGTGAACCTTTATTAAAATCATACTGCTCAAGATCGATGGCTACCACCAGTCCTTTTCGTGATGGTGCCTGAGATGTTTTTCTATCAACCAGAACAAAGCCCTTATTTTTCAAGGCTACCAATACACCATCATCAAGGTATTGCTGCATGGTGCTATTGATGTTTTCAATGCGCTGATCACCATCGTCATCTTCAAGAAACACTTCAGGAAAAATAACATTTAAAGTAGAAGGCTCATTATCGGTGGTTTTTTTAGACTCTGCCCAATACTCAGGCTGTGAAGTATATTGATCACAAGCCACAACAGACCATTTATGCAGATCGATGT
>WTAX01000148.1 GCA_013139395.1 Gammaproteobacteria bacterium
GTTATATTTATAGTCAATCTTTTGAAGGCATTTTAATGAATTTCAGCTCCTTATTATCCAGCAAATATTTTGCCCCCTTATTCTGGACTCAGTTTCTCGGTGCATTTAATGACAACCTCTATAAAAAGGCCTTAATTATTTTAATGACGCTAAATGCCGCATCATATACAGATATATCAATTGATCTGTTAGTGCCTTTGAGTGGTGGTATCTTCATCTTACCTTTTTTCCTTTTTTCTGCCATGGCGGGGCAGTTAGCTGATAAGTTTGAAAAATCTAAGCTGATACGCATGATTAAGATTGGCGAAATTAATATTATGCTTATTGCTGCCTTGGGTTTTTATCTGGAAAATGTCTGGTTTTTATTGACGGTTTTATTTTTTATGGGCTGCCAGTCATCTATTTTTGGTCCCGTCAAATACAGTATTTTACCCCAACATTTATCAGAAGAAGGTTTGTTAAAAGGTAATGCGGTGATAGAAATGGGTACATTTCTTGCCATTCTTTTGGGTACTATAATAGGTGGCATTTTAATTGCGGATAAAGAGTTTGGACGAATTTATGTCAGTGTACTAGTGATTGCTATTGCACTTCTTGGCTGGATAAGCAGCTTGAAAATACCATTAGCCCAATCTGTTAACACAGATTTAAAAATCAATTTAAATCTGTTTTCAGAAACCTGGAATATTCTGCTGACAGCAGCAGAATCTCGTTTAATTTATGGCGCTATAATTGCTATATCCTGGTTTTGGTTTGTTGGTGCAACCATGCTTTCTGTTTTACCATTACCTGCGTTTACTCAGGATATTCTCTCGGCCAATGAACGGGTTATTACTTTATTATTGGCTTTATTTTCAATAGGTATCGGCATAGGTTCAATTATTGCCGGGCGTTCTAAAACCTTAGCAAAAAGTATTAAATGGGTAATTATCGGTGCTCTTGGAATGAGTCTGATTTCACTGGATCTGTATTGGGCCAGCAGTCAACTGATCAGTAGTCATTCAATACAGGATACTATGGTGTTATTAGGTTGGAAAGCAATGTTTCAAAGTCCTTTAACGGCTCATGTGCTTGCTGATGTGCTCTTATTAGGTGCTTTTGGCGGACTTTATATTGTTCCTCTGTATGTAATTCTTCAAGAACATAGTGAAATAAAAACTCGCTCCAGAACTATTGCCGCTAATAATATTATCAATTCACTTTTTATGGTCATTTCTGCCATTGCAACAATGATGTTATTGGATAATGGTGTGACCGTGCATCAATTATTTGCCATTATCGGATTATTAAATAGTGCTATATTTATATTTTTATATAGTCGATTTTCAGCGGATGTCAGGAAAATATTACCCTCACAATAAATTTTATTAAAATAAAAGAGTAGTTCTATGAAACACAATTTATCTGCTTCATAGTTAGGAGCCTGTCCGAGAATAGAAAGCCTACTGCGGAAAAGTTGATTTTGGCCAGATTTCCCTATTATTTTCATTTAATAGAACAACTATTGGCTTCAAATAATAGAAAAATCTGACTCAAAACAGCTTTCCCTCGCTACGACTTCTATTCTCGGACAGGCTCCTAGGTAAATTATTGTGTTTTAAAGCGATTAATTACGCTGTTTAATGACTCAACTTGTTCTGATGTTTTACTAAAACTGGTGACCATTGAATCAATTAAAGCCACATTATTATTGCTTAATTGTTCACTGGAATTAATGTAGTCATCCACAATTTTAATTTTTTCGTTGATTTTGTTTATATTTTCCATATTCCCCTCAAAAGATTGAGTTGATGCACTCAATATTTGTGAATTACTGCTGATTTGTTCGGAAACTGCACTGGAAGTTTTCAATAACTCGGACAATTCCTTAACACCTTCTTTCATCTCATTATTGATACCGTGAATCTGACTAATAACATCGGTTACAGTGGTATTGATCTCGTCTAGTGATTCCTGTGTTCTGACTGCAAGACTACGAACTTCGTCGGCAACTACCGCAAAACCTCTACCTTGCTCGCCTGCTCTTGCTGCTTCAATGGCTGCATTTAAGGCTAATAAGTTTGTCTGTTCGGCCACTGCTTTAATGACATCAAGCACGCCATTGACCTTTTCTATATCATTTGACAATAAATCTAGCTTATTACTGATATTGGATTCAGAATCAGCATTGTGCTTAACTTTATTTTGCAGAATGTTCATAGACTGACTGGCTTGTCCCATCAGTTCATTGGCATCTCTTATTTTATTTAAGGTATCTTCTATGCCGTCAACAGATTGTTGAGTAAACTGTGCAACTTCAGACATTTCAAGACTGGAGGATTGTAAATGCTGGTTAGTTTGAATTGAATCTGTTCCTATTTGTTGTGATATCGATTGCAATTCATTGATAGTAATATTCGTAGCTTGTGTACCGGTTTTAACTTCTTTAATGATGGTTTCTACTGATTCAATAAAATGATTAAAGCTGGTGGCTACATCGGCTATCTCATCTTTTGTATCAATATTCAAACGCTGACTTAAATCACCATCACCTTCTGAGAGCTCTTTGGCAATACTTTCCAGTTGTTTGATTGGTCTGACAACAGATTTGTTAATAATGAAAATCAAAAAGAATAAAATAAATATATCTAATACCACCATTATAATGACTTGATTAATTAAAGCTGATTTTGTTTCGCTAATAATGGTTTCAACTGCTTTGAGATTTTCTCCGGTAATCGCATAGGCGACAATGTTGCCAGTAAAATCTTTAATGGGGGTACTGGTATAATAATAACTATCGGTCTGACCTGTTTTGGTAATATCCTGATCTTTTAATTCATCAAAAAAAGCCTGATTTAAATCTTCTTCTTTAGAAGCAAGAAGATAGTCATTATTTAATTTTGGTTTGTCTTTAATTAAAGTGGCAACACTGGTAAATTCTTTTTTCATTAAGATGATAATATCAAGATCTTTCTTTTTCCCATCTCTGATAATTGAGTTAAGTCCCTGCATAAATTCAACACTACCGAGATACTGACCATTGTCAATAATAGGGGCAAGCCCCCTGAGAACCAGGCCTGCACGACCCATTTCAATTGCAGCCAGCGGCTTTTTATTATTTTTTACATTAACAATGGTTTTTCTGAAACCGCTGAGATCATCACCAAATTTGCCAGGTTTCCATAGACGGACAAAACTCACTACATTTTTATCATGAATATGGATTTTAATATTTTTAAATTTGGTATTATTTTTAAAATCACTGATCACGGTGTTTAAGCCATTAATGGCTATTTGACGGTCATTGGTTTTGAGTGATTCCACAACATAGTAGTTTTGTGCAATATTGATGGCATTTGAAATGGCAACATCAGACTTTGCCTGAAATTTTTGTGCGTAGAAATTGAGAAGTTTTGCTTCTTCTTTAGCAAATACATCCTGTTCTATTTTATTTAGACCATCCATAGAAACAAAAAAAACAACTATCAGGCCCAAGGCCAGGACAGAAATAAGAGGAATATGAATTTTTTTGCTGATTGTCATGATTGTTTCCTGAAATGTATGAATAATCTTACTACATTAGGTAACTATTCAGTGTGTATTCCTAAATAACGTTTGTTAACAATAGGCTGAGCAATTCAAAAATAATTGCAGCTGATTTTAATTATTCTACCAAAATAAACAGAAAATCATTGCTATAGTAAAACTAATAGCCATCCCTGTAAATTCACTTAGCCTGATATTTTCCAGGTATAAATCGTGACTTAACCCGTTTCATATAATCTCGATAGTTAACATCTTTTGCCAGATGTTTTTCTTCTGTGAACGCACGCAGCATATAAATCACATTCCAGCATAACAATGTTGCTGTCGCCCATATATTCGATAATACATAGGTATTGTCCAGCCACCAGGCAACGTTTTTAGAGGCGTAGGCCGGGTGTCTGAAAAAACGATAGGGGCCATGACTGATAATACCGCGGTTGGTTAAGTTACTAAACTTAAATCCCAGGGCTAGAGTTGCCCAGACATAAATACTAAAACTGAATAAAATGAGTGACATTAACACCATTCTAAGCCATTCTGAGGTCACCACACCATATGTCGGGAATCGCGCATAGCCAATAAATTGATCAGTAAAACCGGCATTCATCGGCGGATAGCACAGGAGTACAACGAACCAGCCGTAAAAGGTCATATCAACACTCTTTGTGCGATTATTTAACCAGCGTGATGCAATGGTATAGCCGATAAGCGCAATACCGCCATCAATATAAAAAATCAGGTGGTAGAGCATCAGATACCAGATATGGAATTTTTGAAAATCATTAAACATGGCATAGCTATCGGAAAGGATCTGAGTTAAAGCCAGCTGCATTTGGGAAAACTCCATGACCATAAACTTGGTCATCAGTGTTAAAAAGAAGAAGTTCACCAGAAAGACCAGGTAGACTTTACCTATTCGTTTATTTTTTAAAAACCTTATAGGCTTAATTAATTTTTTATGTACTTTTTTCCTGGTTGGTTTATTACTGGCTGCTTTATTACTGGAAAAGAAGGCTATCAGTTTGCTCCATAGCCATTTAAATAATGATCGATAGCTGATCATCAATAATATGCCGTAATCATTAAACTCATAGTGACTGCCTCCTTTATATTTCAGGGTAAGAAAACAATAAGGGATACCTATGATTAAAAACAGGGATAAAAAATATTGGTAATAGCTGCGGGTAATAGCAAAATCGGCGTGTTGAAAATAATAGTGGGAGTGGATAATAAAATAACCCAGAGCCAACAATAGCACAATAGCAGCAATACGGTAAAACGACGATTTAAGCAGATGGCTTATGGACTGCTTATTTTTTTTTATTGCATTGCTTACTTTGTGTTTTTGATTAAAACGTGTCACCGCCCACCATTCAAAAAGCAGCATACCTGAAAAGCAAAATAACAGATAAAATAATATAATTTTATGCTGGCCTGTTTTTTCAATTAAAAACTGTATTTGTGTATTTTCTACAAAGAAATTTATAAATGCAGTTAGAAACAATAAAAAACCGCCAAAGTAACCTGCCCTTGATGAATATTCCATTT
>WTAX01000303.1 GCA_013139395.1 Gammaproteobacteria bacterium
ATCATCCGTTGTAAGCATCAGTGCTAATTTCACCTGATTGTCAGGATCCATTTTTCCACCATCGGCGAAAGGTACCGGTGTATGCTCTGTATCTTCCCATTCATAGCGCATATAGAGGTAGTCATCATCATGGGCAGCCTGAACTTTCACAGCAATGCTGCCACGTTTTCCTGGGATTGGGGTAGTTTCCAGTTTTTCGCCAGTGACAATTTTCTGTCCCATTTCAGCAGTTTCTTTATCATGACAACTGACACAGGTTTCACCACCCTGGAAAGGACGTTTGCCGCCATGTTCACTACCTTTAAAGATCCATTCCATTGATGACTGGCCTGGATAGAAAATAGTAATCTGACGATCAGGTACATCACTCCAGTCAATACCAAAGCCTTGAGCCGCAGCAGCTCCTGAAGTCGAACTAGTCGGTGCAGCATCACCCGCTTTACATTCACCAGGAACCTCTTTAATCACAGTTTTTGTGATCACCCTGGGCTTAGGCGGATTATTTGAAAGATCCAGTAATTTCTCCTGATGTGCATTAACAGGCGACATTAAGGTTGCATCTGGTTTTGCATGCGATGGATCAGGAGCTGAGAATTCTTCCAGCCATTCTTCATCCAGACCTTCAGGCATGGTATGGGCAATTCCTTTATGACAATCAATACAGGTATTACCATTTTGTAAGGCAAACTGATGTTGTTTTCTGGCACGAGGTTTTTGATAAGCAATGCTCATTGATTCAAAGTCATGACAGTTACGACATTCTCTTGAATCATTGGCTTTCATACGCTTCCATTCATTGGTTGCTAATTGAGTGCGTTTTTCCAGAAATTTTTCACGGGTATTAATGGTACCCAATAGTTTATGATAAATTTCATTAGAGGCCTGGATCTTACGCTTGATTTTATAAACCCATTCTTTAGGCACATGGCAGTCAGGACAGGTAGCCCTTACGCCAGAGCGGTTGGCATAGTGAATAGTCGTTTTGTATTCCTGATAAACATTGTCTTCCATTTCATGACAGGTAATACAGAATTTTTCAGTATTGGTTAGTTCTAATACCGTATTGAAACCACCCCACAGAATGATACCTAATACAATAAAAAACATTGCAGCACCGACTGTAACACCCATAAAGACCTTACGATGTAAAAAACTTGGTGTAGACATAATCCCTTCCCACTTATGCTATAAATAATTGCTATAAATAATTTGTTTCAGCTTCTCTTTTTTGAAGAGAAAGATCCTTGATTTAAAACAATACTCGCCCATCATGACAATAAGCCTGTCTGCTGACTTTTATTATTTTTCATATAAAAATCAGAAAACAGTCCCCACACGGAGTATTGTTTTAAATCAAGGCTAACCATGAAAAAAAAGCGGATATAGAAATCTATATCCGCTTTTATTGGCTAAACGTTTATTAAAACATGTAGCTCACTCAACTTATACAAAATCAATTAAGTCTTGTGATGTACGCGGTTATAAACGTTAAACTTACCAGTTGGTGTAGTCAGACCTTTAATGCGCTTAATCTCTTTAAGAGTTTTCGCATCATAAACTACGATTTCACCAGTAGGGTTCTTGTTGTCTGAACGATTCCAGACAGAAACCCAAACTTCAGTTCCCGCTTTGTTGAATTCCATATGCAGAGCAGCTTTACCTTTTTCTTTGGTAACCTGAATGGTCTTCACAATTTCACGAGTCTTCTTACTGATAACCTGGACACTTTGCTGTACTTCTGGCTCAGGGTGCTTCAACTGGTCAGCCCAGTAGTAGTCTGAGTTTTCATGAGTACGGATGAATGCACCAGCACCGTCAGTTTCAACTTCATAACAAAGTTTCCATGCTTGATCAGGATGACCCTTAGGATCATTACCCCAGACAGAGACTTTACCAACACCTAAGTGAGTTGTGCCGCCAACAGGACCACATTTAGGATCGATCCAGTTTGCACCAGGACCAGGATGAGGCAGTTTATCCACATCAATCATGGCTTCTAAAGTACCGCCATCTTTGGTATCAATAATAACCATCTTCTTAGAGGCATTAGCAGCAATCTGGAAGTAACGACCAGTTGGATCATAGAATCCATCATGCAGGAACTTGGCTGAGTTAATTTGAGTAATATCCAGGTTATCCAGATCTTTATAATTAACCTGCCACATCTGACCCAACTCTTTAGCCGCAACTAAGAAAGAAGATTCGTTTGGATTAGTATAAATCGCTGCAACACGAGACTCTTCAACATAGTTACCATCAACATTCATACCACGAGTAGAAACCACTTTGATTGGCTTCATTGTTTTTGCGTCAACAATAACAAAATGTGGAGGCCAATAACCACCAGCGATAACATATTTACCATCACCAGAAACAGCGACATCACGAGCATCATAAGCAATTTGTGTTTCAGCCACTAACATCTTGTCAGGTGTTTGCCATAAATCAAATTTATTCAGCTTGCCATCACGACCAATGGTATACCAGAAACGACCACTAACATCGTCAGATTTATCGACATTGTGATGCTCTTGTCCTTTAATAACGTGTACTGCGTAACCAGCATCTAGATGAGCAACGATTTTCTTAGTGTCACCATCAATAATTGCAATTTTACCGGCATCACGTTCGATAACAACAAAGAAATTTTCCCAATTCAGACCATGCATTGGCTTAGTGGGGTAATCTTTTGGATCTATATAAACCTTAGTACGTTCCTGCATCAAAGAAAGAGGCATTTCCGGTGGAATAGGTGGATCCATCTGAATATAAGTAGCCATTAATTTAATTTCATCTTTACTAAAGATGTCATTAAAGTTGTTCATACCACCTTCTGTACCATAAGTCAGGATCTTTTCAAGACGAGCCTGACCTTTTTTCATAGTCTCTTTAGGCTCAAGGCTTTTACCTGTAGCACCTTTTCTTAAAACACCGTGACAACCCGCACAACGTTGGAAGTATAATGTTTTGGCTTTTTCAAAATCAGCTTCAGATAATGTCGGCTGTTTTGCTGCACCGGCCATCGCTGCAGGTACACTAAGGGCACTTGCTAAAGCAACGGCAGCAGTAAGCTTACCCAGTTTAAAAATATTCATTGTTTTTGTCTCTCCTGGAGGAAGTCCTTATCAACGCTGTTATTTAAATC
>WTAX01000018.1 GCA_013139395.1 Gammaproteobacteria bacterium
ACATAGTTCTGCTTATTACTGTGATACAAAAAAGCAGCCTTATTATAATTGTAGGTGTCAGCATCATCTGACTTGACATAATAAACCAAAAAACCACTCAGTTGTATTCAACTCATAAATATTTGGAAAAGGCCTGTAATACTTTCAAAATAGTACCAGTATTTAGTTTGCAACTAGTAAATTCTTTGATAAGAAGTGCTAATTAGTTCTATTTGTGTCTTTTTTTAGAAAGATTTAGATTCTTAAAACACCTGAATTAAGTTGACATAAAAAGACACAAAAAAAATTACACTTAGATTATTGATTGTAAAGGGTATGTATTTCATGTTGTACGGGATGCATTAAAGCTTGCTTTAATTTTATTGAATAATGATACGTGTCAGATATAAATTGCTAATGACTTTTTCACCGGTTGTTGTCTTCAGCAGACTCCTGACTTTCTGTGTAAGAGACTCTTGTAGTGCTTTTTTCTGTTTTTGCGTTTGTATCTGTTGTCGAAACAGTCCCGAGGTATAAGTAATAATTGTGTCTTTTATTGGTGCAATATGAGTTTCAATTAACCATTTATCATCCTCATCTTTAATTTCACAAAAAACTTCCAGAGTTAAAAACAATAATTTACCCGGATAACGTTCATCTCTGATATTAACAACAAAGGTATGGAGCTTAAAGTACGTCCCTGGCTGTTCTTCCTGTACTTCTTCTTTATTGTTGACTTCGGGTTCATCAGAAGAGAAAAAGGTTTGCGTCTTTTGTTCTTTTAAAGTGGAACCCATTCCCTGAAAGCGCGCTTTTTGACTAGGAAGGCCTTCTGTTGACCACGCATTCGATATAAAAAAACCATCTAAACTAATCAATTGAATACAAATAAGAAAGAGTAGTGTGCGAAAAAAAGTCGTGGTCATTTATAATCTCAAATATTTTATGATACAGGATAAGGTAGAATAAGAGATAAATCTTAACTCTAGATAATAAGTGAAATTATAGACGAAACCAGCTCATTAACAACATCTGAATCTAAAGCATAAATTAGGCGAATAAATTCGCCTCTACACTATAGAATACTGCCCTGTAGGGCGAATTTATTCGCCTAATATGGTTAAGATATGAATACCGTAGCAAAAGAACTACATTTATTTAAATTTCAGTGCGAAAGAAGTCGAATGTAACTCACTAATGCCTCGGCATCACTCTGACTGAGTATACCTCGCCAGGCCGGCATAAACCGTCCTTTACCATCGAGTATACTTTTGACTATTTCTGAATTCTTGAGCTGATTGGTTTCATTGGGGTTAGTATGATCCATTGGTGTGATTCCAATGAGATTTGTCATAATGCCATCACCATCACCATCTACTCCATGGCAGACCTGGCAATACGTTTGATATAGCTGCATACCGACTTTGGGGTCTCCCATGAGATCATGTTTTTTATTGCTCATAAAACGAAGGTATGAAATTAGTGATTTAACTTGCGATTCATTGAAAATATCTTTCCACTCCGGCATAGCATCACTGAGCAGGTTATGGCGATCACGGCCTGTTATTGTCTGCCGTCCTTTTCCTGTAATGATCTTGGTAAGGATAGTATCACTACGGGAGCGTACGGTAGTCGTCAGAGCGGCAGGACTGATCTCCATCGCCTTTGCCAGTGGACCATCACCCTTACCGGCAGTTCCATGACATAACAGACAATAGGAAACATACAGTCTTCTTCCTTCGTAAGCAGAAGGTGGATTAGCAAATATATTAGGAGTACTTATTACAAGAAGGCTTATTATTAATACAGTATGGGTAATATTTTTCATAATTTATGCACTGCTTTAAAAAAATAGTTAATATAAATAACTCAATTTATTATTATTGTTTTTAAATAATAGCTTACATTATGAAACAAGCAAGATTTTGTTGTCACTTTAATGACTAATTGCTCGTAGTAATTGAATTGTGTAAATATGATTACTACAGGTAATAAGAGTTTAAAACAAAATAACTGTTCCGAAACGGTGTACAAAAGAGTATAGAGAATAATACCTTATCATTCAGGAGTCTCTTTGCCATGGATGGCAAAGTGAAGCCTGCAGGGATGTATCCACGCCCCGAAGGAAGTACCCTTGGGGTGCGGCGTCTCCAGAATGATAAGGTGTTGTTTTCTATACGGGAGTTACACCCGATAAAAATGAGCATTACTTAGGAACAGCTGTTTAGTTTTAGTTAATAAACATTTTTTCTTTATTTAATTTATAAGACCAGGGTAGTCCTGAATTTTTCCAGCCATTAACTAAGCGCCAGTTTTTTTGTTCACCATTTTTTATTTTGCCACCTTCAAAACCATCGGTGACCACATAAACATTAGTATAACCTTTATCCCATAGCTGCATTGCACTAGGTGCACCTCTTGTACCACCTGAACGACACATTAGAATAATTGGAGCATCCTTTGTTAAGCCTTTTTCTTTAAGAGTTGAGGCGATTGATTTCTCAAAATCAGCATTCTTTTCCATTGAAAAAACAGGTTTTTTGTTATGCCATGCTTCTTTATTAGCTGTCTTAAATGGAATATTGATATCAACAATATCGGTAAATCCTGTAAACATAATCTCAATGGGATCGCGCACATCAACAAATAAAACTTTATCACCCATTTTTTGTTTCATTTCATAGGCTTCTTTAGAATCCACATAGAGTTTCCAGGGTGTTTGTTTCTTTGGGTTGCTGGGTTCTGGCGCAGCAAAAGAAGTCATTGACATCAAGCCAAGTGCAATAAGAATAAATAGAATGTTTACTGATTTCATAAAGGTTTCCTTCAAATTAAAATTTAAAGAATTTTATGACACTATTGAATTTTTATCAGTGATAAAATCACCAAGTACTCCTTTAAATAAAAATATAAGGAGAAATAGATAGGAAGTGATAAGGGCCTTAGAGATAATAAAATTTCTACGTAATTCTGGAAACTTTATTATCTCCAAGGCCCTAAAACAAATGACTGTGAATTGACTATAAAAGAGTCATTCACAGTCACAAGTGTTGAGGCAAATTAGCTTGTTAATTCAAGCAGCATTTTGTTCAGTCTGCTAACAAAAGTGGCCGGATCTTCTAACTGACCACCTTCACTGAGTAAAGCCTGTTCAAACAAAATACGAGTCCAGTCGTCAAAACGCTCACCCTCAACATCAGTGCTTAAACGTTTAATCAATGGATGCTCAGGATTCAGTTCAAAAATAGGCTTATGGCCCATGACATCCTGACCAGCCTGCTGTAATAGACGTTCAAGATTAGCACTCATATCGTGCTCACCAGTGACTAAACAAGCCGGGGAATCAGTCAGACGGTGAGTCATGCGTACTTCTTTAACATCATCACCTAGAGAATCAGTTATTTTCTTCAGGAAGTCTTTATATTCTTCCTGAGTTTTTTCCTGTTCTTTCTTCTCTTCTTCATCTTCCATTTCACCCAGGTCTAATTCACCACGAGCAACTGAAACAATGTTCTTTTCTTCATACGCAGGTAGAGAAGACATTAAGAATTCATCGACTCTATCCGTTAATAACAGTACTTCAATACCTTTTTTACGGAATACTTCAAGGTGCGGGCTGTTCTTAGCGGCAGCAAAACTGTCAGCAGTAATATAGTAGATGTCCTTCTGCCCTTCTTTCATACGGGAGATATAATCATCTAAAGACACTTCCTGATCTTCTTTATCATCAATAGTACTGGAGAAGCGTATTAATTTGGCAATCTTATCACGATTGGCAAAATCTTCACCCGGACCTTCTTTGATAACACGACCAAATTCTTTCCAGAACGTCTGATAATCTTCTTTCTCATTATTAGCCATCTTCTGTAATAAAGTCAGTACTTTTTTCACAGAGCCTGAACGGATATTATCGAGTACTTTTGAGTTTTGCAGGATTTCACGCGAGACGTTGAGCGGCAAATCATTAGAATCAATCACCCCTTTCACAAAACGCAGATAATTTGGCATCAGTTTTTCGGTTTCATCCATAATAAAAACACGGCGAACATAAAGTTTGATACCATGCTGACGTTCACGATCCCACATATCAAACGGTGCACGTTTTGGAATAAAGAGTAAGGACGTATATTCATACTTTCCTTCTACCTGGTTATGAGAACGAGCCAGTGGTGCTTCAAAATCATGACCAACATGCTTATAGAATTCTGTGTATTCTTCTTCAGTAATATCATTTTTTGAACGTGTCCATAATGCGGAAGCACTATTCACTGTTTCATATTCAATAACATCTTCAACTTCTTCAGGCTCTTCACCGTCTTCAGTCGGCATTGGAGGCATTGCTTCTTTAAGCATCTCAATAGGAACAGTGATATGATCAGAATATTTGCGCACAATTGTTCTTAAACGTGAACCATCAAGTAACTCATCTTCATCATCTTTTAAATGCAGGGTGATTTCTGTACCGCGAGTATCTTTGTGAACGGTTTCAATACTAAAGTCACCTTCACCGCCAGATTCCCAGAGCACTGCCTGATCGCCTTCTGTACCGGCACGACGAGTACGCAGAGTAATTTTATCAGCAACAATAAAGCCAGAGTAGAAACCCACACCGAATTGACCAATGGCATTAGCATCTTTCTTTTGGTCACCCGTAAGTGAATCAAGAAACTCACGAGTACCTGATTTAGCAATGGTACCAATATTTTCGACCACTTCATCACGTGACATACCAATGCCATTATCAGAAATAGTAATAGTACGAGCATCTTTATCAAATGATAAAGATATTTTCAGTTCTGTATCATCTTCATATAACTTGCTTTCACTAATGGCTT
>WTAX01000145.1 GCA_013139395.1 Gammaproteobacteria bacterium
CTAAATGCATTTGGTCTATTCGAGGGCCCCGTTTTATTTAGGCCAAAAAATATTAAGTAATGAATTATATTATTAGCATTTTATTAATTATATTAGTGACGCTGCAATATGATTTATGGGTTGGCGAAGGCAGTATTGTGGAAGTCAGGAAACTGGAAGCTGCTATTGAATTACAAACCAGAGAAAACCAGATCCTCAGAGAACGCAATGACGCATTACAAGCTGAAGTGTTAGATCTTAAGCATGGTTTGAGTGCTATTGAAGAGCGAGTTCGCACTGAGATGGGAATGATTAAAGATGATGAAACTTTTTTTCACGTCATTGAAAATAAAAGCATTGAAAACAAAAAATAACCGGTTTAATTCATGACTCAGGCATTAGCAGATACCTTATTACCCAGGAAGAAGTATTGGGCTGTCATCCCTGCCGCTGGTGTCGGTAAGCGTATGGGGAGTAAAATACCCAAACAATATCTGCCTCTGGCAGGTAAAACAGTGCTGGAACAGACGCTTAATGTGTTTATTCAACATCCTGATATCAGTGGTATTGTACTTGCTGTTACTGAGGGTGATCCGTATTGGCTGGATATATCGGTCAATTATAATCAGGAGCATAATAACAAAGACAAGCCCGTCATTATTGCTCCGGGTGGTCAGGAACGCTGTCATTCTGTTCTTAATGCCTTAAACAAACTGTCACTTTATGCATCAGACAATGACTGGGCTCTGGTTCATGATGCCGCACGTCCTTGTTTGACCAGTGATGATATTGATCAATTAATTACCACCTTAAGCAATAGTTCAGCAGGAGGTCTGCTGGGGTTGCCGATGGCTGACACTGTTAAGCGTTGTGATGCACAACAAAATGTACTGGCAACAGTCGATCGTAGTGACCTCTGGCGAGCGCTGACACCACAAATGTTCCCCCTTAAATTACTCAAAGATGCGCTGACTCATGCCATTAAAAATAATGCCTTAGTGACTGATGACGCATCGGCGATAGAATTGCAGGGCTTAAAACCAAAAATGGTAGAAGGTCAGCCGGGTAACATTAAAATCACTCATCCAGGTGACTTGCAGCTTGCAGAACAATTTTTTGCTAATCAGTCCAGTTAAACAGGAGAGCCGTATGATAAGAATTGGTCATGGTTATGATGCACATCGTTTTGCTGATGAAACCTTAACAGATGCTTCATCAACAGACTCTTCATTTATAGTGATGGGTGGCGCTAAAATATCTCATTCACATGAATTATTGGCACATTCTGATGGTGATGTCTTAGTCCATGCTCTGTGTGATGCCTTGTTAGGCGCTCTGGCATTAGGGGATATCGGTAAACACTTTCCTGATACGGCCAGTGAATTTGAAAATATTGATAGTCGAATCTTATTAAGAAAAGTCATGCAGGAAGTCATTAAAGCAGACTATAAAGTTGCCAATACAGATATGACCATCATTGCTCAGACACCCAAAATGGCAGCGCATATAGAAACAATGTGTAGCTGTCTTGCTGACGATTTGAATATTGAACGCTCACAAATTAATATTAAAGCAACCACCACCGAAAAAATGGGCTTTACCGGTCGCAAAGAAGGTATTGCTGCTCATGCAGTAGTACTTTTAGTGCAGTAAACTTTATAATACAGAAATAACTCTTATCTTGAATTAAATGGAAAAAACCTTGAGTGACGCCGAAAACGATTTATCCAGACTTTATCCTGTTTTCAAAGTAGAGGATCTGGCTTATGCCCATAATGCTCCTCAGGGCAGAGCAAAGTTTAAGACAAATACTACTGATTTTATTGTGCGGGAAACCCTTAGTTTTGAACCAGAAGGTGAAGGCACTCATGCTTACCTGTATATTGAAAAAACCAATACCAATACCGAATGGTTAGCCAGACAATTAGCACGCTTTGTCGGAATTGAAGCTAAAGAAATTGGTTATGCCGGTTTAAAAGATAGAAATGCCGTGACCTCACAATGGTTTAGTATTAATCTGGAAATTACTGATGAGCCTGACTGGGATGAATTTCAACTCGAAGGCATTAATATTTTAAAAAAGACCCTGCATCGAAAAAAATTAAAACGTGGTGCCATCAGACATAATAGCTTTGAAATTATCCTAAGAGATATTGAACAGATCACTAAAGATGATTTAAAAAACACGATTAGCCAGATACAGTCTTCCGGAGTACCAAACTATTTTGCACAACAACGATTTGGTCATGGCTACAATAACCTGACTCGTGCCGCTGACTGGTTTAACGGCACCAAAAAAATTAAAAAACGAGCCGATAAAAGTATGCTGCTTTCAGCAGCTCGTTCAATGGTTTTTAATCAAATGCTGTCACAAAGAATTGAGCAGACAGGCTGGGATAAACTCATTAATGGTGACATAATGATGCTGTCGGGCACGCACTCTATTTTTTCTGCGCCAGAAATTGATGATGAATTGAGGCAGCGCTTCCATCAGGGTGATATCCATCCAACAGCAGCTTTATGGGGCAGGGGACAACTCACTTCGGAAAATGAATTATTAATACTGGAGAAAAAAGTTGCAGATTCACTGGATAAATGGTGTGATGGTTTAGAAAAGCAAGGTTTGAAACAAGAACGTCGCTGCGCAAGACTATTTCCAGAGGATTTAACGATACATTTTGACGGCGGCACTTTAACAAAAGCCGCTTTAGAAAAAGTAACAATAGCCTTTTCTCTGCCAACAGGTAGTTATGCTACTGCTGTGTTACGAGAAATTGTCCAGTTTTAAAATAACGATTAATTGTCATTAATATCAGGGCCTTGGAAATAATAAATGTTCCAGTTTTACTTGCCCTTTTATCCAGCTTCTGTGTTGTGATAAAGGTTGCGTAGGCTGACTATGCGCCCTTTATCACGCCTTGAATCTGAATAAAATTGCGGCGTACAACATGGAAAATTTATTATTTCCAAGGCCCTTAAATCCAGAGTTTGGAATATGAAAAAATTTATTTTTAATATCTTATGTTTTACTTTATTGCTATTTTTATCTTATGCCGGCTTTGCTCAAACATCAGCAGAGAAAAAATTGATTAATCTGGCTTCCGTCAGTGCTATTGCTGTGGACTCAAAAACAGGTGCAGTGTTGTTTGCCAAAAATTCTGACATTGTTATGCCGATTGCCTCCATTACAAAACTGATGACCGCTATCGTGATATTGGATTCAAAATTATCCCTCAAAGAAAAAATTCGTTTTGCCAAAGAAGATAAAGAAAGTATCAATAACTACTTCTCCCGGGTGAGAGTTGAGTCAGAGCTTAGCCGTGGTGATACCCTGAGAATTGCCTTAATGTCATCAGAAAACCTGGCAGCCTCTTCACTGGCTCGTACTTACCCCGGCGGCAGTATAGCCTTTGTAAAGGCCATGAATGCTAAAGCCAAAGCACTTGGCATGACGCACACACACTTTGTAAACTCGACCGGCTTATCAGAAAAAAATGTCTCAACTGCATCGGATTTGGCAAAAATGGTTGCCGCAGCAGCTAAATACCCATTAATAAAAAAATATTCCACCACACAAACCTATACAGCCCGATTTAAAAGACCCCGTTATGTTTTAGGCTATACCAACACCAATGTACTGGTTCGAGCTGGTCATAAAGATGTGAAGCTCAGCAAAACAGGCTATCTTGATGAAGCGGGTCGTTGTCTGACCATGCTAAGAAGAATTGGCAATAAAGACGTCGTTCTGGTAATGCTGGATTCCTTTGGTAAACGCAGTCCTATAGGTGATGCCAATCGAATTAAAAAATGGCTGCAAACAGGCAAGCAGGGTAAAGTTGCCAAATCAGCATTAAAATATGAGCAGATGAAATTAGCCCAGTATTCAAAATAAAAATAATAGTGAGATAAAATTCTGAACACAAAATGTGAAAATCCAGAGTCTGGATTTACGTCACTTATTGTGTACCCAAAGCAGATTATTCATTGGTATTATTCTTGTCCAGAACATCATCTTCAGGATGACCAAATTTACGTCCTGTGTAGGTTAGAATCATCACAGATAGACTTAGAATGACGATAGATACAGTAATACTCAATAATAAATAGAGATGAAAGTCGCTGTTAACTTTTTGTACGTCAATCACCAGATGTCGTGACAAGGCGGTGATGGCAATATAAATTAAAAACTGCACGGGTAAACGATGTGTCTTAAAATAAATACCTATCATGGCGCCTAGTTCAAGATAAATAAAAAGCAGTAAAATATCTTTTAATTTAGCATGACCCGTCGCCATTATATGAATATATTCATAAATAGCCGACCAGACGATGGTACCCCCGATAACAAATAGTGCGAGATAGTGAAAAACATCCACCATAGCATCACCAATATTTTGTATTTTGTCTCTAGTTTTACCTATACTCATACTTTCCCCCTTGAAAAATAAGAAATGTTTTTTTATTGTATTTATTTT
>WTAX01000379.1 GCA_013139395.1 Gammaproteobacteria bacterium
AAATTACCCGCCCGTAGTTGATGACTTCAGATCAAAACGTACCAGTAATAATGAAGCAATGGCATCAGCAAGAATATTGCAGGAAACGGGAGGTCATATCCAGGTTGACTTTAAATTCTTAAAAACATCCAGGGGCTGGAAAGTCGTTGATGTCAGGGCAAATGGGGTGAGTGCGCTTTACTATTATCGTCATTTTTTTGCCGAACAAATCCGAAAAAGGCAGCAGCAGAATGCTGTTTTCCAATAAAATGGCGGATTACTTTTAGTGTGTGAATACCAAAGAGTTCAGTATTTGAGCACTTTGGTACTTCTAAATTAGGTGAATTTAAGGTATAAAAGTATTTTAACTTATAAATATTTGTTTATTATCCTATTATGATACAGTTTAAAAAGAGTTATAGCTTTAATGTTCTACTACGCCTGATAGTTGTTGCTGTGCTGGTTGTGGTGTTGATTTTTTATAATTTTGATTATATTCAGAATATCTATTTAAAAAATCAATTAACAAACACAGGTTACATTATTAATAGTTCAATTGTGGGTATCTTTCTTCTTGGCATGGCAAAACTGGTTTCGTCACTGTTATTTTACTGGCGTGAAGAAAGAGCGGTAGGAAAATTTATTGTTAATGTTCATCATGAGGATTTTAATCCGAGCGATTCTATTAATAAAAAGAGCCTGATCTACCATCGCTATGTGACCATGCAGGATATTTATCGGCAGCATGCGTCAATCAATCAAAGTGCTATGGCGGCAACCATGGTTGCTTCAGAAAGTACGCGCCTGAGTTTACCTAAGTTTGTTTCTAATATCCTCATCCTGACCGGTGTATTCGGTACTATTATCTCGCTTTCAATTGCCCTGGTGGGAGCTTCGAGTTTAATTGAAGACAATGGTATTGGTGGTATGGGACAGGTGATTCATGGTATGTCAACGGCTTTATCAACCACTACTACAGCCATTATCTGTTATTTACTCTTTGGCTATTTTTATCTGAAATTAACGGATATTCAGACTAATTTATTCAGTGCTATTGAACAAATAACAACACAACATCTGATGCCGCGTTTTTCTCATCAAAGTGAAAGCATGATTCATCAACTGGCGGAATTAATTAAATCACTGCGCCATACGGCAGCAAATATGCAGCTGTCACAACAGCAATATCTGGAAATGGGCTCTAAAGTTAATGAAATCACGACTCATTATGATGCCCGTGTGAGTGGTATGTCGGATGATATTACCGATATAAAAGAACTCTTGCGACTGGGCTTTCGCCTGCCTGAGGATCATACTCATTATACAGATAGACAAAACAGCTCTGTTTCTAAATCCGATGAAAATCAATAAAGTGGAACAGTTTCAATGAGTGACGGTTTCGTTGATCTAAGACAAAATCAAGCCCATCTGGTTGATGAATCCTTCTGGCCGTCATTTACGGATATTATGACCGTTGTGGTCATGATTTTTCTGATTGCCACCAGTATCCTCATTGTAAAAAACTGGGAACTTGTCAAGGAATTGCAAACACGAATTACTGTAGAGCAGAAAATATCTCAGCGCCTCAAAGCCAGTATGGCCGCCCAGCAAAAAACATCACAAGAGTTGCTGGCAAGTCAGGATAAGCGCTATCAAATCTCGCGAAAACTGCAGATGAGCATAGAGGCAGAGCGCAGAACCTCTGAAGCCGTTCAAAAAACATCAAAAGAAAAAGCCAGTCTGGAAGAAACACTGGCACATACACAATCTGAAATGTCTTTAATGCGTTTACAATTAATGCAGGCAAGGGAAAGTGCTTCAGAACGTGATCGTTTGATTGTTGAGCAAGATAAACAAATTGCCCGCATGACAGATGCACAGAAAAAGTTAAATCAAGAGATCTCATTAAAAAGCAATCAGTTAGTCATGGTAAAACAACGGCTTGTCGATGTCGGTTCTACTATGAACTCATTACAGGGTAAGCTTGAGCTTAGCACAGAAGCACTGGCGAAAAGAGAACAGGAACTGGAACAACAATTAGTTATTTTGACCGGCAAAGAAGAAAAACTAGCAGGTTTGAGCAGGCAAAACCAAATCCAACTGGATAATATTCGAAACTATGAGGCACAGATAGCAGCAGTTAAAAAGACCAATATTTCATTAACGGGTGAACTTGAACAACAGCAGGATGCTTTAGCCAGTAAAGATGAAAAATTAGAAGAGTTAAACGAAAAAAACCAGATGTATCTGGATAATATCAGTGATTATGAACAGCAAATTGCACTGGCACAACAAAAACAGGCTGCTTTAGCCAATGAATATGATAGTCTGGAAGAAAAATATAATAAATTAATTAAACCATCCCGCTCTGCAATCGGCAAATATGTTGTCGAAGTACGTTATGAAAAAATCTCCGGAAAAGAATTAATTCAGTTTCGCCCCTCTGAAAAAGATCAGTATCAGGCCATTTCAGAAGCAGCTTTACAGAAAAAACTGCTTAAGCTGAAAGAGCAATATGAAAATACACTCTATGTTAAAATTATTATTCCGGACAATAGTGGTCTCTCTTATAATGAGGCATGGACGTTTATGATGGGGATATTAGAAAAATACGATTATTATTATCAGGACTAGTACCAGCTGTTTCTAAAGTATCATCATAGAAATACATACTTTGAAAGGATAGTAAAACTACCAAAGCGTTTATTCAGTGAGTGTATATAAAACCGATTGCGGGGTATGCTGGAGCGTCTGGCTGGGGACGCTGTAAACACATCCCTGTGGCGCTTAATGAAAACATCCCTGTTTTCAGACACCCCATCCAGGCGCTCCAGCATACCACACAATCTCTATGTCATTTACCCTCACTCTTGCTGTCCAAAAATCAAAAGAAACGTTAAAAGCCAAAGAAAAATCAAAAAAAAGTCATAAATTCATAAGGTTGTACTCGTTTTATCTTTGGCTCATGATTTTGCTTTTTAGCCCTTAAGAGAGAGAATGAAGTAGAGTGATTTGGTATACAGGGTCTGGCTCAGAGGCTTTTTGAGGCAGGGATGCCGAGGATGAGCGACACAGGGAAGTGCTCGAGCGTCCCTCTGAGCCAGACCCTGTATACCGAAGCACGTCTTTAAAACTGCCATTCTCGAACGACCTTTTTAAATCACCCCTCGCTCGGCGAGTGAAGTGATTTCGCCATCACCGATAATCAAGTGATCCAGCAAGCGAATATCAACCAGTCCTAAAGCCTCTTTCAGGCGTAACGTAATGCGCTCATCAGCAGTACTGGGCTCGGCAACACCAGAAGGGTGGTTATGAGCGACGATCAACGCTGCTGCGTTATGCTCAAGTGCCTTTTTAACGACTTCCCTTGGATAGACAGAAGCCCCGTCAATGGTGCCATGAAATAATTCTTCAAACTTTATGACCTGATGACGGTTATCTAAAAATAGGGCGGCAAAGACTTCATAAGGTCGATCCCTGAGCTGATGTTTTAGATACTGGCGAGTCTGCTCAGGGCTGGAAATAACATCCTGTTTCTCCAGTGTTTCATTAAGATAGCGTTTGGACATTTCCAATACCGCCTGCAGCTGAACATATTTAGCAGGACCAATCCCTTTAGATTGGCAAAAATCATCCAGACTGGCATTAAATAAATTTCTCAGTGAAGAAAAATTATTTAATAAATTATAGGCCAGATCAATGGCCGTCAGTCCTTTGGTGCCGGTACGCAGAAAAATAGCTAATAACTCAGCATCAGTCAGTGCATCTGCACCACGTTGTAATAATTTTTCACGGGGACGTTCGGCTTCCGGCCAGTTACTAATAGGCATTCCATGCTCCAGTAAGTTGCTTTTATTAATTTCTAGTATCATAAACGAATAAAAAGGATAGATGAGAGAGGATATTCTTACAAATGGAATTTAGTTAACATTTTGCTGTTGCGGTGAGTGCTTACTAATCGTTAGAATAGCACTATGACAGTTTTTAAAAATAAAAAGATCATTTTAGGTGTTTGTGGTGGAATAGCTGCCTACAAGTCTGCTGAACTGGTGCGCCTGTTAATAAAGCAGGGTGCGCAGGTACAGGTTGTAATGACTCAAGCGGCATTAGAGTTTGTCGGGGCTCTTACTTTTCAGGCCTTATCCGGCAGACAAGTACGCAGTGCTTTATTTGATCTTGATGCTGAAGCAGGGATGGGGCATATCGAATTAGCTCGCTGGGCTGATTTAATTCTGATAGCACCTGCTACAGCTAATAGTATTGCTAAAATTGCTCATGGTATGGCCGATGATTTATTATCGACTCTATGTCTGGCCAGTAAGGCTCCGCTATTAATTGCTCCGGCTATGAATCAGCAAATGTGGCATAGTGAGGCAACACAGAAAAATATTGAAATATTATTGAGCCGAACAGGTGTTTCACTTTGCGGGCCTGGAGAAGGTGAGCAGGCCTGTGGTGATATTGGAGCGGGTAGAATGAAAGAGCCTGCCCAGTTGTTAAGCTGCTGTGCTAATCTATTGGCTTCAATAGTGACCAATAATGACCTGTCAGATTCTCATTTATTAGAAGGCAAGCGTGTATTGATTACTGCCGGACCGACAATTGAAGATATTGATCCCGTTCGTTATGTGAGTAATCGCAGTAGTGGAAAAATGGGCTATGCCATCGCACAGGCTGCACAGCAATATGGTGCAGAAGTAACTTTGATCAGTGGTCCTGTGGCTTTAGATGCACCTGATAGCATTGAATTAATACGAGTGCGTAGTGCGCAACAAATGCATGAAGCAGTATTTCAAGTAATTGACGATATTGATATTTTTATTGCCACAGCAGCTGTTGCTGATTATCGTCCAGTTGAAAAAGTGCTTAATAAAATAAAAAAGAATACTGATACTCTCACCATTGAACTGGTAAAAAACCCTGATATTTTAGCCGATGTTGCGGCCTTAGAAGATAAACCAATGACTATTGGTTTTGCTGCTGAAACCAATGATCTTGAAAAATATGCGCTTGATAAGTTACAACGAAAAAATCTGGATATGATTGCTGCCAATAAAGTTGGAGAATCACAAGGCTTTGAAGCGGATAATAATGAGCTGCATTTGTTCTGGCATAATGACGGCTATAAAAAATTACCCTATGCCAGTAAAAAACAATTAGCCAGGCAGTTAATTGATGAAATTGTACTAT
>WTAX01000116.1 GCA_013139395.1 Gammaproteobacteria bacterium
CGAGTTAATTCATTGAGTGTTTTTTGTTCCCAGAAATTTATCATTAATTTCACTATCTATGGTTGAATTTTTACATAAAAATTTAAGTGCTCATTATAGCTTACTATAAGTAACCGCCAATTAATCCCACATTGACCTTTTTATCCACCTATTGTAAACAGCGAATTTTTTCAGAACAATTCCATGGTAATAATTGAGCAATTTCATCAGGCTCAGCATGTCGACCAAACTTCGGCAATTCAGTCAGGATATATTTGAGATAAGCCTGTGGTTCCAATGCATTGGCTTTTGCTGTTTCAATCAGGCTGTAGAGTGTTGCACTCGCTTGAGCACCTTTAGGTGTTTGACTAAAGAGCCAGTTCTTTCTACCAATAACAAAGGGTTTGATCCGTCGTTCAGCGGCATTATTATCAATATCCAGCTCACCATTTTCAATATACTGAATAAGCTGTTGCCATTGGTTCAATGCATAATGAATGGCTTTACCAAGGAGTTGTTTTGGTGGCACTTGATCAACTGACTTATCCAGCCATTTTTTAAACTGATTTAGAATGGGTTGGCTTTTCTCCTGCCGAATAAGGTATCGTTGTTCAGGTGTTATTTCCCGGCACTGTTTTTCAATGGCATATAGTTTGGCAATGGTGTTAATCGCCATTTGTGCCTTACCCGATTTGTTTTTCTGGCTCTTAGGGAGTGCTTTGATCACCTCATCAAACTTACGACGAGCGTGTGCCCAGCAACCCACTGATACAATGCCACTGACTGGCGTGCAGACTTGTGCATAACCAGAATAGCCATCCGTTTGAAGGTATTTGCCGGTATAATCCTTCAGGTATTTTTTAGCATACAAACCACTGCGACCCGGTTGGTAATCATAGATGACAACAGGGGGTGAAGAACCGCCACTACTACCGGTTTGATACAACCACATATAGGATTTGGTTTTTGCATCCCGTCCTGGCTCATTCACTACCTGTAACGGGGTTTCATCGGCTTGCAGGATATTTTGCTGCATCTGATAAGCCATCAAGGACTGAATCAATGGTTGGGTGAGTTGTGAGATTTTAATCATCCAGTTCGCCATGCTGGTACGATTAATATCAATATTCAGGCGTTTAAAAATAGCTTCCTGACGATACAGTGGTAAGGCATCGGTGTATTTCGCCACTGCAATATGTGCCAGTAAGCTGGCAGAGGCGATGCTCTTTTCAATAGGCTGAGCGGGCTTAGAAGCCGTTTTGATGCCATTATCACAGTGGCGACACGCATATTTGACCCGGATATGTTCAATGACTTTAACTTGTGCCGGAATGATCTCCAGTTGCTCTGATTTATCTTCACCCATTTCATGTAAGTGATGACCACAGCCGCAGATCTGTTCTTCTTCAGAGAGTTCATAACGGATTTGTTCACGAGGCAGGTCTTTGGGTAACGGTTTACGTCCAGGCTTTTTACGAGTATAAGTAATGGTCAGTTGACCATCCTCTTCGACAGGAGAAACCGTATCACTCTCATCCTCGGCGAGAATGCTTTCTACCTCATTGAAGAGCTCTGACTGGGCATCACATTTCTCACTGGAAGCACCGAAGCGTTTATGTGTCAGTGAACGAAACTGCTCTTCGTAATACTGGAGTTTTACTTCTAAATCCA
Organism: Gammaproteobacteria bacterium; assembly: GCA_013139395.1. GTDB lineage: Bacteria > Pseudomonadota > Gammaproteobacteria > GRL18 > GRL18 > GRL18. The sequence continues at coordinate 1,651 of WTAX01000116.1, forward strand.
CTATTTTAGAGCTTTGTTTACAGACGATGGAATGCAGTTCTTCTGTGGTTTTTTGGGAAAGATCATCAGTGGATTTCATGGCTGAATTATACCACAAAAACACTGATAACACCTTGTTAAATCGATGTTTTTGTCAGTTGTTTTGTGTGTATTTCAAGGTCGGATGAGCCTGTATTTTCTCAATATTCAAACCATCCAGAAGCCAGTTTAATTCGCGTTGAGTTAAACGAATTGAAGACTGACTTTCAATCAACGCAGGCCATTTAAATCGACCTTTTTCCAGTCGTTTGTAATAGAGCCAGAAACCATTATTATCCCAATGCAGGATTTTAAGTTTGTCCCGATTACGATTGCAAAAAACAAACAGACAATCACCAAACACATCCTGTTCAAGCACTTCTGACACTAACAGGCTCAAGCCATTGATGCTTTTTCTCATATCAGTGATGCCCAAAGCCAGATAAACACAGGTATTATGATTGATACTCAACATGATTTTATTTCAGCAGCGTTAAAACTTGTTGCAAAGTTTGCGGGTCAAATCCTGGATTGATATCAATGCTTAAATTATTATCAGGCAAACTTATCGTGATACCGCTACGATGACTTTGCTCTGAAACGATTTGAACGGGCATGAGTGTATTGGAGGCCACTTTAGCCTGTCCATAACCCAGCTTGGACTTGTAGTAAGTGAATATATGAGATTTAATGTTATTTTGCTGGCAGTACTCAACCTGAGTTAATCCACTGGTTTTCCAGGCATCCAGATGTGCTTGCATCTCTTCATTTCGTTCATGGGGCATAGTGTTACCTTTTTATGAGTTTTAAAAGTAACAGTTTGAATAATTTCTAAATCAGATCATAGGTGGGATTAATTGGCGGTTACGAAGAAACAGCATAATTGAGTAATTTATCCCATATCCCTTGTTCTACTGTGTGAATAGCTACCCCTTGTTTTGCCTGCTCTAAAATGTAGTATGCCAACTTTATTTGTTTCATTCATTAACAATTTTTTATTGCGATAATGGCTT
>WTAX01000461.1 GCA_013139395.1 Gammaproteobacteria bacterium
AATTCGTGGTTCGGGTGAGTTATTGGGTGAGGATCAAAGTGGTCAGATTCATGAGATTGGTTTTACTCTCTATACTGATTTACTTGAGCGTGCCGTTAAGTCTTTAAAAGAAGGCAAAGATCCAGAAACAGAAACAGCTGCCCATCACGGCACTGAAATTGAAATGCACATTCCAACATTGATACCCGATGATTATTTACCCGATATCCATACCCGCCTGGTCATGTACAAACGTATTGCTAATGCACAAGATGATATGGAATTAAAGGATCTTCAGGTAGAAATGATTGACCGTTTCGGCTTGCTGACGGATCAAATAAAAAATCTTTTTGCTGTAACATCATTAAAGCTGAGAGCAACACCACTTGATATTTTAAGCATTGATTTTAGCGAAAACGGCGGACGCATTATTTTTAGTGACAAGCCAAATATCGACCCCATGAAGATCATTAATTTAATCCAGACTAAGTCGGTTCTTTTTAAACTCGATGGTAATAGTAAGTTGCGGCTATTAAAGAAAGAAGCTGATATTGCAAAACAATTTCAGTATCTCACAGATCTATTAGAACACCTTGCTAATTAGTGATGTCCATCCGGAAATAGCAGTTTCTTTTCTTCCCCCTTTTTAAAGGGGGACAGAGGGGTTTAAGTTGTTGATTTGCAACCCCCTCAAATCCCCCTTCTACCAAAAGTAGGCGCTCTGAAGCGAAGAAGGGGGAGGTTAAAAGCAGAATAAACGGATGAACACTATTTAGCGTATTATTTAGTTTTTATGATATGAAATTAATTTAAAAAGAAGGCAGGGAGTTTGTCGAGCGGATAAGATAAGGTGGGCAATGCCCACCCTGCTTATATTGGACAAGTTCTTATTTTACTGCTTTAGCTGCTTTCTTTTTTGCAATAGCCGCTGTTTTTCTTGCTCTTGCTGCAGCTATTTTTCTCTTAGCCTGAGATTTTTGTCTTATTTCCAGTTTTTTCAGATAATCTTTTTCCCAATTAATAGCGTATGATGCCATGGCTTTAGCTTTGAGAGCAGCCATTTTTGCCATTTCAACTGCTTGCTGTTCATGTCCCTTTAAAACAAGTAGTTGTGCTTTAACTTTTTCAAGGAATTCTTTTTCTTTTATTTTTAAAGCCGCTACACGTTCTTTGGCTTTTGCTGCTGCATTTTTTTGTGCTGGACGCATTGTTTGTTTTGCTTTTTCTGCCGCTGCTTTGGCTTTATCTACTGCTGAACTAACGGCAACATTTGCTTTTTCTAAAGCGGCAGAGGCACGTTCCATTATATTGATCGAGGTACTATGTTCTTTTGTTAAAGCTACTGCTGGTATTGGAGATGGCTTTGCTGCTGGTGATTTTTTAACTGCTTTTTTAATACTTACTTTTTTCTTAGCAGGTGATTTTTTTGCAACAACTTTTCTTTTTACTGGTGTTTTTTTTGTTACTGGTTTCTTAGCAACAGTTTTCTTAGCAACAGTTTTTTTTACAGTTTTTTTCTTGATAGCCATTTTAAAATACCTCAACGATTTTGAAATTAATATGATTATATACTGCAAATCAAATAGTTACAAATATACATACAAAAAAAAAGAGTATTTCAAATAAAATAGATCTAAAATTGTACTTTGATATAACTTATTAAGTGTAATTTAAAAATTATTTTCTAAGATTTTTTTAGTTTCATTAAAAAAAGAGATAATTTTTTCTAATAATTCATTGGCATTTTCTAGTGAGCCTTCAGCAGCTTTATGTTCTAATTGTTTACACGTTTCAGATAAATCAAGAACTCCAAGGTTCGCACTACTACCCTTTAATGTATGCGCTATGCGTCTAGCATCATCAACATTTGATGAGTCGATTGCTTTTTTTAAATTATCAATCTGAACTTGCCCGTCAGAAATAAAAATAGAAATTAACTCATCAAAATCATCTTCCATAATTTCTTTTAATTCATTTATAACATCGATATCAATTATCATGATTTTTCCATTCTTTTTTAAAAAAGCATTTTAAAAATGCTTAGATATTATTCATTAGACCAGGAATAAACACACTCAACCCGATTTCCTAATTCATTATAGGTCACTGAATTACAATAATTCGTAATCAATGAAATACCTCTTCCTGAAAACGAAATGGGATTACAGGTATCTATCTGAAGATTTTTCTGTTGTATTTTTTTAACATTAAAGCCTTTACCACTATCTTCAAAAATAATCGTTAAATCCCCACCTGTCTCTGTTGGTTCATTACTAACAGAGATATGAATAAAACCACTTTCCAATTCATTCATACGGGATTCTTTATCTGAATAAAATTGCATAAAGCCTTCTGGTGTTGCTTTAATATTAGAATCAAGTCCCAGCAAGCCATGATCCAGGGAATTACAAAATAGCTCAGTCAATACCATGCTCAGCTTATCTTGCTGAATCTGATGTCCTTGTATTTCACACATAATTTGATTTATAAGAGGAATGGGATCAATTGATTTAATCGAATCATAAAAGAAATGCAGATCAAATTGCCAATGAGTCGGCACAAACTTTTTATAGCCGCCTTTTTGCGAGGCCAGCTGATTAATATAATCTATATCACAAGTAATTACCCCAAGGGTAACATCATCTGTTTGTGCCTGCTCCTGCGTAAACTCATCTAATGTATCAAGGATATGTTGAAATAAACTGCTTTCATCTTCTTTGTCAGAAGCTGTTCCAACATTCTTTATGCCACTTTCTGTTTCACTCTTTATATCAAAGTTCAAACAATCATTAAAACGCTTCAAACCAAACATTTCACCACTGCTGTTTTCTGCTTCAAGTATGCCATCGGTACTTAAAATAATGCGATCGTTATCATGCAGTTCAACTATTTCCACTTTGTCACTAAACCCCGAATCACCTAAAATACCTAGCGGAAGATTTTGTGATTTAAGCTCAACGACTGAGTCACCCTTATGTAAAAAAGCACCGGGTATCGCACCATTCCAATATTTGAGCATATTGTTAATGGTATCTATTTCAACCAGGCAAGCAGCTAAAAACATACCCGTAGGCAGTTGTAATTTTAGTTTACGATTAACCTCCCGAGCCACATCATTGATGGAATAGCCCTTAGCCGTCATACTGTAAAAAATATCAGATACCGGCAATGCCCCTAAAGAAGCAGCCAGACCATGTCCAGTAAAATCACCAAACAAAATATGTAAACCACCGGTAGGTTTAACTGCCGCCAATACCACATCACCATTAAATAATGACATGGGGGAAAGATGTAACTGAATGTTCTCAGAAGATAAACAGCCGGGATTTAAAATACTATCAAAAACTTTACGGGCAACTTCCTGTTCTTTCTTTTCATTTTCTTTATGAATGATAAGTTTATGTTTTTGCTCATTTACCGTATTATATAAACGGCTGACACGTTGCAGTGCATCAATTTTTGCTTTGAGAAGGGTCCGATTATAGGGCTTTGTTAAAAAATCATCGCCACCCACTTCAACACATCGACTGAGTGATTTCTCATCAGTCATAGCGGTCAAAAATATAATTGGGATGAATTTATCAGTCATCATCGACTTGATTTTTTTAGTTGCCTCATAGCCATCCATCACAGGCATCATAACATCCATTAGGATGAGTGCCGGCTCTTCTGCCTGGAAAACCTCTATCGCTTCAGTTCCATTTTGCGCTGCGACTATGGTATGACCATCTTTTTTTAAATAGGCTGATAAAACTAATCGATTAGTTTTATCATCATCAACAATTAAAATTTTCATAAAGTTTTTAACATATTCTATCGTTCACTAATAATTAATTTACTAACTTAAAAACTAGGAAATTTTAAATAATTTATCAAAATTAGATACGATTAAAATATCTTTCACTTCACTGCGACAATTTATAATCGAGACATTGGATTGTTCACTGCCTGCGTGTTCACGCAATAAAAGCATCATACCAAGTGCCGAGCTGTCCAGATATTCTGTTGCTGACATATCAACAATAAATTCATTTGCACTGCCTTCAGGGGTATTACGATAAGCTTCACGAAAATCTTTATGACTACTGAAATCAAAACGTCCAGAAATACTGATATTAATTGTATTGCCATTTTTCGTACTGGTAATTGACATTAAATTCTCCAAAAATTGCTTAAAATAAATAGATCTTATAGTATCAATAATTTTAATTAATGCATTAACTTTTTTTAATATTAACTTGATTGATACGCTATTATAAATAAGAATATAGCTATAAATACATTTTTTGTCATTTTTCCATAGGATCCTTCACTGATTTATGAAATCTCCTGTTGTTCATTTTCTAAAAACAATTGCTTCCAGTGCTCGAGATCTTGCTCCTATTGCTGTAGTTATTGCCTGTTTTCAATTATTTATTCTTAAACAACCCATTCCAAATATGGATGAAATTGTGATCGGCTCCATCCTCGTTGTTGTTGGACTAACCTTTTTTATCTATGGACTGGAAATGGGCCTATTTCCTATTGGTGAATCAATGGCCTTTGCATTTGCCCGCAAGGGCAGTGTCTTCTGGCTGCTTGTTTTTGCTTTCTGTCTGGGTTTTGGTACCACCGTTGCTGAACCCGCTCTTATTGCTGTTTCCAAAAAAGCCGCTCGTATTGCTGCTCAGGGTGGTGTTATTGAAACTACGGATATGGCCATTAAGCAATATGCTCAGGGACTAAAGTTTACTGTGGCTTTTGCCGTCGGACTTGCCGCAACAATTGGTGTATTACGAATTATTAAGGGCTGGTCCATTCAATGGATCATTATGGGCGGCTATGTCCTGGTGGTATTAATGACCATTATTGCGCCCAAAGAAATTATTGGTATTGCCTATGACTCCGGCGGCGTCACAACCTCAACAATTACTGTACCATTAATGACCGCTTTAGGTATTGGACTGGCATCCAGTATTAAAGGACGCAATCCCATGTTAGATGGTTTTGGTCTGATTGCACTGGCTTCTCTTACACCAATCATTTTTGTTATGATGTATGGGATGTTGTACTAATGGGTGAACTTAAAGAATTTTTCTGGACATTTTTACATACCATTACCGATGTATTGCCTATTGCCGGTATTATCTTCGGCTTTCAATTTTTTGTTATTCGTAAAAAAATTCCTCATTTAAAACGGGTTTTAACAGGTTTTTTCTATGTTGTTCTTGGTCTGGCACTATTTCTTCAAGGTCTGGAAGATGCTCTCTTTCCCATTGGTAAAATGATGGCAGCTCAGCTCACCGATCCGGCATTTATTAATCAACCTCTTTTCGGCATGAGTGCCGGGCTTATTGAAGGTACTGAGGCAATCGCTCAAAATCTTGAAGCTCATTGGATTCAGTATTTTTGGGTTTATGTATTTGCTTTTACCATTGGCTTCAGCACAACCATTGCTGAACCATCACTATTAGCTGTTGCCATTAAAGCCAATGAAGTATCCGGTGGCACCATTGGTATATGGGGTCTGAGAATTTCCGTGGCTTTGGGTGTGGCCTTTGGAATTTCCCTGGGTTCATGGCGCATCGTTACCGGCCTGCCGCTTCACTGGTTTATTATTACCGGTTATATTATTGTGGTCATTCAAACATTCTATTCGCCCAAACTTATTATACCTTTAGCTTACGATTCAGGTGGTGTGACCACCTCTACGGTAACAGTACCTATCGTCGCCGCATTAGGCATAGGCCTGGCATCTCATGTCCCCGGACGCAGTGAGCTATTGGATGGCTTTGGGCTAATAGCCTTTGCCAGTTTATTTCCTATTATTTCGGTACTTGCTTATGCGCAATTATCTGAGTGGTATGGTAAAAGAAAAATAAAAGAAAAAGAATGCAGTGAACAACTATAGAGTAAAATCTATCAAAACTAAAAGAGAGAACAGCAATGCAATTTAAATTAATTATTGCTTTTGTAAATGACGATGTCACCGATGCCGTTCTGGATGCCAGTCGCTTAGCAGGCGCAACCGGTGCAACAGTCATAAACAATGCCCGGGGTGAGGGTATCCAAAAGACAAAAACCTTCTTTGGTCTGACTTTAGAGACTCAACGCGATGTTTTATTATTGTTAGTTGAGGAGCACCTCAGCCGTGATGTGCTGGAAAAAATCAGTGAAGTCGGCAAATTTGATAACTCACCAGGTACTGGCATTGCTTTTCAAATTAACGTGGAAGATGCCGTTGGTGTCTCTCACCAAATTCAACAATTGGCAGAAACCATTGAGGAAATAATATGAAACCCACACTTATTCAGGTTAAAGATGTCATGAAACATCAAGTGGATTTTGTTGATGGCATGAAAACCGTAAAAGAAGCCCTTCATGAAATGCAGCATATCGAAACAAAAACATTGATTGTCAACAAACGTCATGCTCATGATGAGTGGGGTATTGTTGTTATTTCAGATATTGCCCGTATTGTCCTGGCAGGTGATAAATCTGTTGATCGAACCAATGTCTATGAAGTCATGTCCAAACCGGCGGTGACTATTCGTCAGGATATGGACATTCGTTATTGTGCCCGTTTGTTCGAACGCTTTGGTTTATCTCGTGCTCCGGTTGTCAGACATGGTGAGATCATCGGCATAGTCAGTTATACCGACATGGTATTGAAAGGTTTATGTAAAATCACCTAATAACCAACCATTTTACTCGACTACTTATAGACACACTGTCGTTTCCTCATCTATACTTTCTACATGAACGATATTATATTTGAGGAAATAATTATACTACTCACGCTGGCAGTGTTTGCCATTGCCTGCCTGAAGCGCTTTAATATTGCTCCTATTCTTGCCTACCTTGTCGTTGGCATGATCGTCAGTCCCTATGGACTGGGCTTAATCGAAGATAATCAAGACGTTCGCTTTATTGCAGAATTTGGTGTTGTTTTTCTTATGTTCACCGTGGGACTGGAATTTTCCCTGGCTAAATTCATTGCTTTAAAAAAAGAAGTACTGGGTCTGGGTGGTTCTCAAGTGCTTATCACTGCCGTTATTGCCGGCTCCATTGACTGGTATTTCAGCCAAAATCTTAAACAGTCGATTATTATCGGCGGCATCATCGCACTGTCA
>WTAX01000355.1 GCA_013139395.1 Gammaproteobacteria bacterium
CACTGGTTTGCTCAGCCAGAAAGTATGTGGGCAGATGTTCTGGAGGAAGTGCATGAGTTCTTTGCAAACTTCACCCTGTTTTTAGTGTTTGTTCATATTGCCGGTGTTTTAGTTGAGAGCCTTATTCATAAAGAGAATCTGGTGTCTGCCATGATAACCGGTTTTAAGGAGAGAAACACCAAATCACTGTTAGAGGATAAATCATGAAAAGACATATTCTAATAATGACTTTACTCGTCAGTATCCCATTAAGTTTTTCTCATGCAGGAAGTACAGTCGTAAATGATTTGCTGAAGGACTATGCGACTCAGGGAGCTGGCACTGTTGATGCTGAGCAGGGAAAGCAAATGTGGCAAAAAGTATTTAACAAAAATGGTGAACGTAGTTGCGCATCCTGCCATACAAAAGATTTAACACAAAATGGCAAGCACATTAAAACTAACAGGGACATAAAACCTATGTCAACTTCCGTAAATCCAGAAAGATTAACGGATGGAAAAAAAGTTAATAAATGGTTTAAACGCAATTGTAAATGGACTTTTGGACGTGAATGTACAGCTCAGGAGAAAGCCAATTTTTTAGTATTCATAGAAAAATCATCAAAATTATAGGAATAATATTATGAAAAATACTCTCGCAATAACCGCTGTTATTTTCACTTTTGGTTTTGTCATACTGCCCGTCGTTTGGGGTGATGATGATTTCCGCTGGGGTGAGATGGAAGAATATAAGCACAGAATAAATGATGTAACCACTGTAGCAGACCCTGTTTATAAAGAAGAATGTGGTAGCTGCCACGTAGCTTACCCACCAGGTTTGTTGCCTGCCAGATCATGGGGCAAGGTAATGCTTGAACTTGAAAATCATTTTGGTGACAACGCTGAGCTCGATGTAGAAACGCATCAGTTAATTACTAAGCTGCTGCTTACAAATAGTGCAGATAAATCTGATTATCGCCGTTCAAAGAAATTTAGCCGGTCTATTAACTTTAACGAAGTACCTGTGCGTATATCAGAGACGCCTTACTTCAAACATGAGCATGATGAGATTCCGGCTCATTTTGTTACAGCTAATCCTAAAGTTAACAGTTTTAGTCAATGTGATGCCTGTCACGAAAAAGCAGAGCAAGGTTCATTTAATGAGCACGATGTACGCATCCCGGGTTATGGCCGCTGGGATGATTGATCAGTGATTAAGGTATACTTTAACCATGAATAGCAATTATTCCATTTTGCGTGTCTTGCTGCTATCTTTCATGATGCTAAGTCCTCTGCATGTGGCGATGGCTGACGATGATTATATTGAGGCCAAACGTTTGCTCGACTCCGGTGAGATCTTGTCATTGGAGGTTATACTGAAAAAGGTAAGACAGATATTTCCGGGAAAGGTCCTTGAGGTTGAGCTTGAAAAAGAAGATGAACAAATTGTGTATGAAATAGAAATACTCGGTGGTAATGGTGTTATTAAAGAGATTTATATTGATGCAAAAACCGGTAAGTTATTACTCACAAAAGAGGATGATTAATCATGCGCTTGCTGCTTGCTGAAGATGACTCTTACCTGGTAGCAATACTTAAGAAGGATTTAGAGATGGCTGGTTATGCAGTAGACCTTGCAGGCAATGGAGTAGACGCAGAATATCTGGGCAATGAAATGATCTATGACGTGGCCGTGCTTGATCTGGGGCTGCCTCAACGAAATGGCATTGAGGTTCTAAGAAACTGGCGCGCCGCCGGTAACCATTTACCCGTGATCGTACTTACAGCGCGCAATGCCTGGCATGAACGTGTAGATGGTTTCAAAGCGGGTGCCGACGACTATCTTGGTAAACCTTTTCATGTTGAAGAACTGTTGGCCAGAATTACAGCATTGCTTCATCGCTCAAGTCAACAGCCTGGTGGAAAGCTCCATGCTGCCGGTTTATCTCTGGACGAAGAACAGCAAACCGTAACCACTGAAGATGGCCAGACACATAAGCTGACAGGCATTGAGTTTCGTCTGTTACGCTATTTTTTATTAAATGCAGGCCAGGTTTTATCCAAGTCTCGGCTCACTGAACATGTCTATGACTTCGACTCGGAGAAAGACAGCAATGTCATAGAAGTGTATGTCCGACGTTTACGCCAACTCATAGGCAATGATCGCATTGAAACACGACGTGGTCAGGGTTATGTATTTGTGGACAATAATTAATGCAGTCAATACAGTCAAAACTCAGTTCAGGTTTATTGCTTAGTCTGATCATCGCTTTCTCTTCCCTGTGGATTCTAGTCAGTATTAATATTCAGTTTCTTGCAAAAGAATATATTGCATCACGTCTTGAGCATGATGCTGAGACGTTACTTAATATTATTGATTTCGACAACAATGGTATTTTAATGATTGATGCAGCACGTATTGATCTTATCTATAACCAACCGTTTTCCGGTCACTATTATGTGATCAGCACAGATAAACAATCGATTAGCTCCCGCTCATTATGGGATTATAAATTGAAAGTTATAACCGTTAGCACAGGTCAACAATCACACGCATTACAGCAAGGTCCTGATCAGCAGTCTTTACTGCTGATGTCAGTCGGTTACAAAAAACAAAGCAATAAACTTACTATCTCAATCGCGGAAGACCTCAACCCCATCAATAAAAATATAGATCAGTTTAAATACTGGTTTTCTGCAATGGCATTGGGCATGTTATTAATTCTGGTTATATTACAGGCATTAATTCTTCGCAAAAGTTTAAAGCCACTAACTAAGATGCACGCTGAATTAAAATCATTGCAACAAGGACAGTTAAATAAACTGAGCACGGAATCACCAAGTGAATTACGACCATTGATTGATGAAGCACGTATTGATCTTATCTATAACCAACCGTTTTCCGGTCACTATTATGTGATCAGCACAGATAAACAATCGATCAGCTCCCGTTCATTATGGGAT
>WTAX01000108.1 GCA_013139395.1 Gammaproteobacteria bacterium
GTTGGTGTCACTTTAATATTAAATGCCTTAAGCAGATCATCATTTGAATCCAAAACAATAGGATAGTTCATGTTCTTTTGCCGAACCATTTCCCTGACCTGAGATTCAGGATCGTAAGCCATAGCAACCCCTATGATGACGAGATCCTGTGGCGAATATTTTTTGTACATGCTCACCAGAAGGGGAATTTCATTAACACAGCCTGGACATTCAGTGGCCCAAAAATTGACGATAACCGGCTTGCCCCTGAGTTGTGTCAGTGTAAACTTATTTCCTTGAATATCTTCAAAGCTAGCTTGTGGTGCCGGTGGTTGACCGGCAGGTGCCAGCCACAAATAAGCCAAAAGGGCTCCTAATACAGCTATAAAGCCAATAACGGCAAAATCTTTCTTCTTCATCTGCTATGAACTATCCAATTATGATTGAGGGGGACTAAGCTAGGAGTCTGTCCGAGAATAGAAGCCGTAGCGAGGAAAAGCTGTTTTGAGTCAGATTTTTCTATCATTTGAAGCCAATAGTTGTTCTATTAAATGAAAATGATAGGAAAATATGGCCAAAATGGATTTTCCGCAGTAGGTTATCTATTCTCGGACAAGCTCCTAGAGGCTTTTTATTTCGTACTCTAGCTTATCCTGTATTTAGGTAGAGTCAGCTTTTTAGTCCAGCTAAGGGCTTTTAATTTCCTACTCTACCTTATCCTGTATTATAATGGTTAATTCAGTTGAATTTCCAGATAAAGGTCAGAGTTAACGTGGCAAAAATTAAAATTGGTATTGTTGGTGGTACGGGTTATACCGGGGTTGAATTATTAAGGTTATTAGCTAACCATCCTGATGTCGAATTACAGGTTATTACATCACGCTCAGAAATGGGGCTTCCGGTAAGCGATTTGTTTCCTAATTTAAGAGATCATCTCAGTATTGCATTTTCAGAACCGGATGTTTCAACATTAAAAAATTGTGATTTAGTCTTTTTTGCTACACCCAATGGTATTGCCATGAAAATGGTGCCGGAATTAATTGAAGCGGGTGTTAAAGTGATTGATCTGGCAGCTGATTTTCGAATTAAAGATATCAATGTCTGGGAACAATGGTACGGCATGGAACACGCATGTCCTGATTATGTTGAACAAGCCGTTTATGGCTTACCTGAAGTTAACAGAGAAGCGATAAAACAGGCTCGGCTGATAGCGAATCCGGGTTGTTATCCAACAGCAGTGCAATTGGGCTTTTTACCCTTAATAGAAAATAAGCTGCTCAATACAGATTTTCTGGTTGCTGATTGTAAATCAGGTGTCAGTGGTGCCGGGCGTGGTGCTAATGTCGGTACACTATTATGTGAAGCCAGTGAAAGTTTCAAAGCTTATGCTGTTCCAGGCCATAGACACTTGCCTGAAATCAGTCAGGGACTCGATCTTTTTAATAAGAGCGACAATAGCGGTGATGTTGATTTAACTTTTGTCCCGCACCTTGTGCCGATGATCCGGGGGATTCAGGCGACGTTGTATGGGAAAATAGAAAATTCAAATAATTTTAAATTATCCGAAATACAGGCACTTTATGAACAACGCTATGCCGATGAACCTTTTGTTGATGTATTACCTGCAGGCTCACACCCGGAAACAAGGACAGTAAAAGGTTCAAATATGTGCCGCATTGCCATACATCAGCCACAAGACAGCAATACCATTGTTGTCCTGTCTGTCATTGACAATCTCGTTAAAGGGGCTGCGGGTCAGGCTGTACAAAATATGAATATTGTTTTTAATCTGGATGAAAAGGCAGGCTTGAACATTGTTCCGTTAATGCCTTAAGCTCTTTTTTTCAGCAGCTTTCTTTATTATAAAAATTTTAAGAAAATATCTGAGCTAATTATCATGACTCATATTATTGTTCATCGTTCCCACCCTTTTCAGTACTATGGTATTCGTTTACTCATATTATTGCTGGCTGCTGCACTCCTTTGGGGAGCATTTGAGATGGGTTATATGCAGTCAGAAGAAGATATTATTGAAGCAAAAGGGGGTAGAAAATCCTTACTTGTGCAACAAAGTGTTTTAAAAAAGAAAAATACGGAACTCAGTAAAGAAATTTTACATCTGGAAAGACAATATCTGCTAGAGCAAGAATCCTGTCAATTGGTTCAAATAAGCATGAATAAGGACCAGCAAAAAATTATTGAACTGGAAAAAGAGCTGGCTTTTTATAAGGCCATCGTTTCGCCTGCAAAAGGCCGTGAATCTATCTATCTGCAAAGTCTGGAAATACAGGCTTCTAATGCAGCATCAATTGAAAACATAGATTCCAGTCAAAAAACAGAGGCAAATCGATACCAATATAAATTTATTCTTGCACAGAAAATTAAAAAAAGAACCTATACTAAAGGTACTGTAAAAGTCCTTATTAATGGAAAAAAAGAGAATAAAATTGTGAAAGTATCATTGTTTTCATTACGTGTTCCTTTAAAAGAAACTAAAGATAAGAATTTTAAATACAGTTTTAAGTATTTTCAGGAGTTTAGCGGTATAATGCATTTGCCTGAAGGGATGATACCTCACTCAGTTGATGTCATCATTGATTCGAAAAAGAAAAAATCAATTATTGAGTTAGGCGATCTAAAATGGTCTCAAACGGGAGGAGTGAAATATGTGGGGCAATAAAAAAGGTGCCAGTAAAAGAATTGATTCTTTAGTGGGACATAACACCAAAATTACCGGTGACCTTGATTTTAGCGGTGGGCTTCTGATTGACGGTAAAGTGATAGGGAATATTACCGCTATAGATGATGATAATGCCACCATCACTATTAGCGAAAATGGTTATGTACAAGGTGAAATACAAATCCCTAATATTGTCATTAATGGTACTGTTGAAGGTAATGTCTACGCAAGTAATAATGTTGAACTGGCCAAAAAAGCAAGAGTTTTTGGTAATGTCTACTACAATTTATTTGAAATGGCGATGGGCGCAGAAG
>WTAX01000071.1 GCA_013139395.1 Gammaproteobacteria bacterium
GCACCACTGACTGCACCAATCGCAGTACCTTTAACGGCATTACTGGTTTTTTCTTCTCTTGTGTAGGGATCAATGGTTGTGCAAGCGCCAATAAATAAACTGGATAGTAAAATTGCACTGCCTAATAGCTGGCTTTTTGAACGAATTCTATACATATAATATCTCACTAAAATAAAAGTTATTGTTGAATTTAAGTATTATCTTTGAAAATCGATTCTCAGTAATAATGATAAATTTATTTTTTTTCATCCCCTGATTCTTCAGCTTTTTGAGGTGGATTACACCAATAGCTGATATCTTTCTCTGCTTGTAAAAATGCTTCTTTAGTTTCTGATTCTGTCAGACGTACTTTTTGTTTACGTTCTTCATCATAGCGATTCAGGAATGGGGCTTTTTTGTATTTTGCCAAAGTATCTTTAGAGTCCTGACAAAGTTTAGCGCGTTCATCATTTTGTTTCTTTTCAGCATCTGCCTGTTGGTTTTCTTTATCTGTTTTGTGAAATGTCCTGCTGCCAAGGTGCATTTTTTTTGCGGAACTATCGCCAGGTCGCGCAGCATAATGGACTCGTCCTTCTTTATCTACCCACTTATAAATTTCAGTTGTTTTTTCTGCAAGGGCAACGCCTGACAATGCACAGCTAAAGAGAGTGATTAAAGAAAGGTTCACTATTAGATTAGTAATGGATTTCATTATAATTCCTTCGAAGACTATATTCTTTTTTATTATTATAGTCCTTTTTATCGAATATAAAGATAAAAGTGAATAATATTTTGTTTTATTGAATAATTTTTGATGTTTTTGAGTACTATGTCTAGATTCTAGAACAAAAAAAAAAGCGTCCTAGGACGCTTTTTTTATAATAAGAGATAAAATTGCCAGTTTTATATACTGGCAACGGAGTCTCTTAATTGTTACCTTACTTATTGGTGAATTCAGGATAAGCTTCCAGACCACACTCAGAAAGGTCAACACCCTGGTATTCTTCTTCCTCAGTGACACGGATACCCATAATCATCTTGATAACGAACCAGACCACTAAACTGGTAGAAAAGACCCAACCAAAGATGGTTGCCGCACCAATTAACTGGCCGGAGAAACTGACATCACCATTTGTTAAAGGAACCAGCATCAGACCTAAGAAACCAACAACACCATGAACTGAGATGGCACCAACGGGATCATCAATTCTTAACTTGTCCAGAGTCCGGATACTGAAGACAACCAGAACACCGCCCATTGCACCAAATAGAGTGGCAAACAATGGTGTTGGAGTAGAAGGTTCGGCAGTAATTGCAACCAGACCGGCTAATGCACCGTTTAGCAGCATTGTTAAATCAGCTTTGCCGTATAAAATACGAGCAGTGATGAGAGCAGCAAGCGCACCACCGGCAGCAGCGGCATTGGTATTCAAAAAGACCATAGCAACGGAGTTAGCACTAGCAATATCACCTAGCTTTAACACTGAACCACCGTTAAAACCAAACCAGCCCATCCATAAAATGAATGTACCTAAAGTCGCTAAAGGTAAGTTTGCACCAGGAATGGCCTTAATTTCACCATTTTTACCATACTTGCCTCTACGAGCACCTAGTAATAACACACCAGCTAATGCTGCAGAAGCACCTGCCATGTGAACAATACCAGAGCCGGCGAAATCAGAGAAACCTAAGTCACCCAGGTTATATAAACCAAAGACGTCAGCACCATTCCAGGTCCATGCACCTTCCATTGGGTAAATAATACCGGTCATGAAAACAGCAAATAATAAGAAAGACCATAACTTCATGCGTTCAGCAACCGCACCGGAAACAATCGACATTGCTGTTGCAACAAAGACGACCTGAAAGAAGAAGTCAGAAGCACCGGAGTAGATTGAACCACCACCAAAACCATCTTCACGACCAGCAAATTCAGTGAGTTTTTCAGCGACATAGTCATCACCAACCATCAGGTCAGTCAGGAACATACTACCGCCGTACATGAGATCATAACCAACAATCAGGTACATAATACAAGAAATAGCAAAGAGGGCGACGTTCTTGGTCAGGATTTCTGCAGTATTTTTAGTTCTGACCAGGCCAGCTTCTAACATAGAAAAGCCGGCTGCCATCCACATGACTAATGCGCCGCACATTAAGAAGTAAAAAGTATCAAGCGCATACTGTAAGTGATAGACGTTTTGTTCTAAAAGCAAGTTTTCCACGGGTAAATCTCCTCAATTTTGGCTTATAACGCTTCTTTACCGCTTTCTGATGTACGAATGCGAATGGTTTGCTCAATAGATGCAACAAAAATTTTGCCATCACCAATTTTACCAGTATGAGCAGCAGCACGAATTGCTTCAATAACTTGATCAAGCATTTCAGCGGCAATAGCGATTTCAATTTTTACCTTTGGTAAAAAATCAACCACATATTCTGCACCACGATACAGTTCAGTGTGACCTTTCTGACGACCAAAGCCTTTGACTTCAGTGACCGTCATACCATGAATGCCGATATCAGATAATGCCTCACGAACATCATCCAATTTAAAGGGTTTAACAATAGCTGTAACAAGCTTCATTAGTTTTACTCCAAAATTAATGCAGGATTAAGGTAGAGCTAAGAAATAAATCTCAACGCTACTTGAATATGATATAGATATTAATAACTTATTTGATTAAAAGCATATAACGTGCCATTGTATTATTATTGTTATTTTTCAAATGGTTATAGTGTATTTTTGGTAGGTTCAGGGTTGTATTTGCACCACAATGGAAATAAATGAACTATTGCACAATTTTGGTGCACCAAAGTTGTGCATAATAGAATGAGTCATTTATTGGGTCATAATTGAAAAAATGTTAGACTAGTAAACTTACTCGTAATTACATCTCGAGTTAACTTTTTAGAGAATATAAATGAATAAGCAGTTTTTTGATGATCTAGCGAACAAAATCAGCAGCACATTGCCTCCGGTTCCAGGCAATATCAAAAGTGAGCTTGAGCAATCTATACGAAATATTTTGCATAATGCTTTTAATAAAATGGATTTAGTGACTCGTGAAGATTTTGAAGTGCAGGCAGCTGTATTACAAAAAACAAGAATAAAATTAGAACTGCTGGAAAAAAAGTTAACAGCATTTGAAGAAAAATTAGATATTAAATAGCACTTTTTGTTATTAAATGATCGACTAAGTTGAAGGTTGAGCTAAGTATGCTAATAGTTAATATATGATTTTTAAAAAACAATTACTACTATGCTTGTTGATTATGACGTTTGTTTTATCCAGTTCATTATCTCAGGCAGAAGCAGAAGCTGATTATACTGAAATGAGTCTTCAGGAATTAATGTCGCTGGAGATTTTTACAGCAGCTTCAATGCTCCCGACCGAGCTAAAAAAAGCCCCTGGTACGGTCTATAGTTTTAATCGCAGTGATTTTGAGCGTTTGGGTGTAAGGCGACTTGATGAGCTATTAGCCTATGTACCGGGTTTTCAATTAAATCAGTATCGTAAGCGTCATCAATCGATTTGGACTCGAGGTATGATTGATCGCTATAATGATAAGATGAAACTCATAGTGGATGGTGTGCCGATACAACATGTTTATTATGG